>CBHYLO010000251.1:0-6534 GCA_966128675.1 uncultured bacterium
GCCGGAGAACGTCCTCCTCACCGAGGAAGGGCAGGCGCTGCTGACCGACTTCGGCCTCGCGCGCGCGCTCCACGCGACGCCCGACTCCACGCTGGGCCGCGGCGCGGGCACGGGCGCCGGCTTCTTCGTCGGCACGCCGACGTACATGAGCCCCGAGCAGGGCACGGGCGAGCACCCGGTGGACGCGCGCGCCGACATCTACGCGCTCGCGTGCGTGACGTTCGAGATGCTGACCGGCGAGCCGCCGCACCCCGGGGCGAGCCTGGAGGCGATCTTCGCGCGCCGCCTGGACGCGCCGCCGCCGTCGGTGCGCGAGCGCCGGCGCGACGTGCCGGAGCACGTGGACGCGGCGCTGCAGCGCGCGATGTCGCGCCATCCGTCCGAGCGCTTCCCGACCGCGTTCTCGTTCGGGCAGGCGCTGGACGCGCAGGCCGCCGACGGGTGGACGGGCACGACGCTCACGCCGCCGGGCATGCCCGCCGTGCCCACGACGCCCGCGGCCGCGGCGTCCGCGTTCGCGTCGGCCGCCGCCGCCACGACGACCGAGTCGCCCGCGCTGCTCCGCTGGAACCGCACGCTGCTGGCCCTCGCCGGCATCGTCACGCTCGGCGCGCTGGCGGTGCTGGGCGTGGTCGTGCTGCGCTGAAGGTCGGCGCGCCGGACGTGAACGGGGAACGGCATTGCGAGGAAGAAGTCCGATAACGGCTTTGATGAGTGCGGATGGCTCCGCGTGGCGGCGAGGAACGTCGCACTCCACCGGAGCCATCCGCACCTGTCAGATCTGCTTCGGATCTCTTCCTTGCTGATGCCGTTGCCGTTCGGGTCCGGCGCGCCGGTAGCCTCGCGCCCGATCGCGTGCCATCATCCGCCATGCCCGTCCACCACCAGGTCGCCCGCTTCGGCGCGTTCGTCGCGCGCACGTTCTACCGGCTGGAGATCGCCGGCGAGCGCCCCGGCGCGGACGGCCCGCTGCTCGTCGTCGCGAACCATCCCAACTCGCTGCTCGACCCGGCGCTGGTGACGCTCGCCGTCGGGCGGCCCGCGCGCTTCCTCGCGAAGGCGCCGCTGTTCACCGACCGCAACGTCGGCTGGCTGGTGCGCGCGAGCGGCGCGATCCCCGTGCACCGCCGCCAGGACGGCGAGGCGCCCCCCGGCGGCAACGACGACACCTTCCGCGCGGCCGAGGCGGCGCTGCTCGCGGGCGACGCGATCGCGCTCTTTCCCGAAGGCATCAGCCACGCGCAGCCCGGCCTCGCGCCGCTCAAGACCGGCGCCGCGCGGCTCGCGCTGCAGACGGCGGCGCGGCGCGGTGGCGCGTTCCCGCTCGTGCCCGTGGGCATCACGCTCGACGACCGCGCGATCTTCCGCTCGCCCGGGCTGCTCGTGATCGGCGCGCCGGTCGCGTGGGACGACCTCGCCGCCGACGCGGTGCGCGACGCGCAGGGCGGCGGCGCGGCGAGCGAGCCCGCGCGCGTGCGCGCGCTGACGGCGCGCATCGACGCCGCGCTGCACGGCGTGACGGTGAGCTTCGCGTCGTGGGAGGACGCGCGCTTGGTGGCGCTCGCCGACGAGGTGCACGCCGCGACCGCGCTGCCCGGCGAGGCGCGGCTCGAGCGCCGCCGCCTGGGCGCGGGGCTGCTCGCGCGCCTGCGCGACGACGCGGCCGCGCACGACGCCGCGATGCAGCTCGGCGACGACCTGCGGCGCCACCGCCGCCTGCTCGGCGCGCTGCGGCTGTCGCCCGCGGACCTCGCGCTGCCCACCGACGCCGGCACCGCGATCGGGTGGGCGCTGCGCCGCGTGCACCTGCTGGTGCTCGGCGCGCTGGCGGCGGTCGGCACGGTGCTCGGCTGGGTGCCGTACCAGGCGACCGGGCGCATCGCGCGGCTCTTCCCGGGCGCCGAGTCGGTGGACGTGCGCGCGACGGCGAAGGCGCTCGTGGGCGCGGCGTGCCTCCTCGCGTGGACGCTGCTGCTGACGGCGCTCGCGGGCGCGGTCGGCGGCTGGTGGGCCGCGCTGGCGACGCTCGTCGGCGTGCCGCCGCTGCTGCTGCTCGCGCTGCTGACCGCGGAGGGGTGGCGCGACGCGTGGCGCGACGCGCGCCGCTTCCTGACGCTGCGTCGGCGCAGCGGCCGCGTGGCCGAGCTGCGCGCGCGGCAGGCGGAGCTCGCGCAGCGCGTGGAGGCGATGGTGGCGCGGCTGGAGGCGCTGCCGCGCGAGGAGACACGCCTCGCCCCGCTGCCCGAACGACAACTGCAGCAAGGATGAAGATCTGATCAAGTCTGACAACGACGGATGGCTCCGGGTGGTGGCGAGGGATCTCGCACGCCAGCGGAGCCATCCGTCGTTCTCAGACCTTGTCGGACTTTCATCCTTGCAAATGCCGTTCGGGTCCGCCGCGCCGCCTCAGGCGACCGTCCCCTCCGCCCCGTCCAGCGCCACCGCCTGATCGCGGCCGCGCGCGACGTCCACGCGCGACAGCACCAGCGCGCCCGCGGCGAAGAACGCGACGACCGAGACGATGCCGAGCCGGCTGGAGCCGGAGAGCGTCGTCACGAGCGCCATCGCCAGGGGGCCCATCATCCCGCCGAAGCGGCTGAAGACGCTGAACAGCCCGAAGAACTCGCCCGAGCGCGACGCGGGGACGAGGCTCGCGTAGAGCGAGCGGCTGAGCGCCTGCGCGCCGCCCTGCACCGTCGCGACGAGGATCGCGAGCATCCAGAAGTCGCGCTCCGTGCGCAGCGCGTACGCGATCGCGCTGATGACGCCGTAGACCGCGAGCGCGCCGAGGATCGAGCGCTTGGCGCCGACCTTCCCGGCCAGCCAGCCGAACGCGAACGCGAACGGAATGCCGAGGAACTGCACGACGAGGATCGCGCCGATGAGCGACGTCTGCCCGAGCCCCAGCTCGGAGCCGTAGACGGCGGCCATGCGGATGATCGTGTTGATGGCGTCGTTGTAGAGCACGAACGCGATCAGGAAGCGCCACGCGTCGGGCATGCGGCGCAGCGTGCGCACGGTGTGCGCGAGCCCCCGGAACGCCTCGCGCACGACGGCCACGGTGCCGGGCGACGCGTCGGTCGCGGGCGCGGCCGGCGGCTCGGGCACGCGCCGCAGCAGCGGGAGCGTGAACAGCGCCCACCACGCGGCCACGCCCACGAACGCGACGCGCGTGGGCGCGGACGGCTCGCGCGCCGCGAGCGCGCCGAGCCCCAGCCACGCGGGCTGCAGGATGGCGAGCAGCGCGACCGCCAGCGCGACGCCGCCGCCCAGGTAGCCGATCGCGTAGCCCGCCGCCGACGCGCGGTCGAGGTCCTCGCGCGGCGCGAGGTGCGGCAGCAGCGCGTCGTAGACGACGGTGCTCGCGTTGACCGCGACGTTGACGACGCCGAACGCCAGCAGCGCGAGCCGCCAGTCGCCGTCGCCCGCGAGGCCGAGCGCCGCCGTCGCCAGCGCGCCGACGCCGACGCAGAGGCCGAGCAGGCGCTTCTTCACCGGCCGCGCGTCGCCGATCGCGCCGACGACCGGCGACAGCACGACGGCGACCAGCAGCGCGATGGTGGTGGCGAGCGAGTAGCGCGCGGTGGCCGTCGTGCCGGGCAGCGCGCTCGCGGGCACGCGCGCGAAGTACGTCGGGAAGACGGCCGTCACGACGACCGTGAAGATGGCCGAGTTGGCCCAGTCGTACATCGCCCAGGCGCGCAGCGCCGGCGTGCCGAGGCCGAGGCGCGCGAGCAGCCCGGCGGGACGCGGCGCCTCCGGCGGCGGGGGCGGCGCGTACGGGGTGGGCGGCGCGGTCGGCGCCGGGACGGCTTCCATGGGGCGGGCGGACGCGGGGAGACGCGGGAGAGGCCGAGGTCGGCGCGACGCGGCGCTACAAGGCTGGCAGCCGGCGGCGTCTGGCGCCACTCCCGATCGGCGCGCAGATATCGGGCATCGGCATGCCGCGTGCGGCGACGTCGGTCGGTGGTCGCCGCTCCACGATCCCGGAGGTCAGTCATGCGCCGCGAGACCAGCCCCGACGCCGTCCTCATCTGGGCACTGAGCATCGTGCTCGCCGCCGTGTTCCTGCTCGACGGCGCCTCGAAGCTGCTCGGGTTCCCGATCCTCCCGGTCGCCGCCGCCGCGGCGGTGCGCGGGTTCCCGGTCGGCATCCCGTACCTGGTGGGGCTGCTGGAGATCGCCGGCGGCGTGGCGCTGCTGATCCCCGCCAGCGCGACCTTCGGCGCGCTGGCGCTGGCCGGGCTGATGGTCCCGGCCGCGCTCACGGAATGGATGCGCGGCGGCCAGGTGTGGCTGCCGCTGCTGATCCTCGCGCTGCTGCTGGTGGTCGCGTGGCGCCGCAACGCGACGAGCGTGCGCGCGCGCGGCGCGGCGTTCGCGGCGGCGCCGCACCGCACGCTCTACGACGGGATCCTCGCGGGCCTCGTGGGCGCGGCGGTGATCGCGCTCTGGTTCCTCGTCATCGACACGATCGACGGGCGCCCGCTGTTCACGCCCGCCACGCTCGGCCGCGGGATGCTGGGCGTGTTGGCGCCGGGCCGCGAGGACCTGAGCGTCGGCACGCTCGTGTCGGCGTACACGGTGTTCCACGTCGCCGCGTTCGTCGTCGTCGGGCTGCTGGCGGCGTTCGTGGCCGACGTGGCGGAGCGCGAGCCGTCCATCCTGTTCGGCTTCCTGCTGCTGTTCGCGGTGGTGGAGGTCGGGATCTACGTGCTGGTCGCGATCCTCGACGTCGCGTCGCCGCTCGGCTCGCACGCGTGGCTGCCGATCATGGTGGGCAACCTGATCGCGGTGCTGACGATGGGCGCCGTGTTCTGGCGCCGCCGCCCGGCGCTGCGCGAGCAGTTCCGCCGGTCGCTGGACCTCGAGCCGGGGCACGCGGATCACGTCCTCGCGCCGCCGGCGCTGCGGCGGTGAGGCGCCGCGGGCTGCGGGCTGCGGACTGCGGACTGCGGATTCGACCGACGAGCTGAGATCGACAGGATGAGACGGATGCTCCGGATCGCTCCGCGTGGCGGCGACGTCCCGTGCACCCACGAGGGGCGATCCGTCTCATCCGCCTCATCCGGAGCATCCGTAGTCCCCCACGAGTAGTTCGTGCACGCCGGGTGCGAGGTCGGCGGCCGAGGGCACCTGGCGGACCCGCAGCCGAGAGCCCTCAGCGCCCCGTCCGGTAGCGCTGCAGCATCGCGGCCCACCGCGGATCGGCGTGCAGCGGCGCGAGCGCGAGCGTGCCCGACACCGCCTCGGGGAACGCGGCCCGCTCCGCGAGCGCGCGGTCGAGCCAGCGGAACGCGCCGTCCGCGTCTCCCAACCCGACGTGCGCGACGGCCAGCTCGAGCGGCGGCACGTGGCGGCGCGCGGCCGACGCCTCCAGCGCCGCCACGATGCGACGGGCCGACGCGGCGTCGCCCGTGACCGCATTCGCGTACGCCAGGTTCGCCGAGTCGCGCGGACCGCTGATGGCGGCGGCGCGGCGCAGCGCGTCGAGCGCGTCGTCCGACCTCCCCCGCTGCAGGTAGGCGAAGCCGAGCTGCTGCCACGCGAGGTCGGCGCGCGGGTCGAGCTCCAGCGTCGCGCGCAGCGCGCGGATCGCGTCGTCGGGACGGCGCGCGCTCACGTACACGCGGCCCCGCACCGTGCCCACCACCGGCGCCAGCGGGTCGAGCGCGGCCGCGGTGTCGAGCTGGGCGTGCGCCTCGTCGAAGCGGCGCTGGAACTGGAGCATGATCGCGAGCATCGTGCGCCCCAGGACGTAGCCCGGGTCGAGCGCGAGCCCGCGGCGCAGCGTGCGCTCCGCGGAGTCCGGCGCGAAGTCGTACACGAACAGCGTGTGCGCCAGCGCGACGTGCGCGCCGGCCAGCGTGGGGTCCAGCGCCAGCGCGCGCAGCGCGGCCGCGCGGGCCCGCGGCAGCTCGTCGCGCGCGCGGCCGTACCCGAACACCGCCAGCCGCGCGTGGACGTCGGAGAGCGCGGCGTGCGCGGGCGCGAGCGTGGAATCGCGCGCGAGCGCGGCCTCGAAGAAGCGCGCGGCGCGCCGGAGCTCGTCCCGGCCGGTGCCCGTGTTGAACACGTAGCGGCCCTTCAGGAACAGCTCGTACGCGGCCGGATCGGCGATGGGCGGCGGCGCGGGGCGCGCGCCGCCCGCGCCCGCCAGGCGCACCTCGAGCGCCCCCGCGATGGCGCGCGCGATCTCCTCCTGGAGCGCGAGCACGTCGCGCAGCTCGCGGTCGTACGACTCGGCCCACAGGATCGTGCCGTCGGCCGCACGCACCAGCTGCGCGGTGACGCGCAGGCGGCCGCCCACGCGGCGCAGGCTGCCCTCCAGCACGGTCGCGACGCCCAGCGTCTCCGCCACCGCGCGCACGCCCAGGCTCCGCCCCTTGAGCGCGAAGACGGACGTGCGGGCGATCACGTCGAGCCCCCGCGCCCGGCCGAGCGCGGCGATCAGCACGTCCGTCAGCCCGTCCGAGAGATGCTCTTCGGCCGGCGCGCCGCTCGTGTTGAAGAACGGCAGCACCGCGACCGACG
>CBHYLO010000252.1:0-6534 GCA_966128675.1 uncultured bacterium
CGCCCCCCGGGCACACCCCGGGGCCGCCGGCGGCGCCGCGGCGGCTGGGGCGCGCGCGGCGGGGCGCGCGGCGCGCGGCGGCGGCCACGAGGTCGCTCGGCAGGCCGAGCGCGCGCGCGAGGTCGTTCGCCGTGCCCGCCGGCAGGAGCGCGAGCGGCACGTTCGTGCCCACGAGGCCCTGGGCGACGGCGCGCGCGGTGCCGTCGCCGCCGGCCGCGACCACCAGCGCCGCGCCGTGGCGCGCGGCCGGCCCCGCCCCGCCCGGGTCGCCGGCGGCGTCGTCGGGCGTGACGACGGTGACGTCGTGGCGCGCGCCGAGCGCGCGGAGCACGTCGGGATGGAGGGCGTCGGCGGCGCGGCGCGCGCGCGGGTTGCGAACGACGACTGCCGGCGGCAGGGCCACTACGGGCGGCGGCGCGGTGCGAGGCGGCGGCGCACGCGATCCAGCTCGGCGCGCGTCTGCTCCAGCTCCGCGCGCAGCTTCACCACCTCGTCGTCGCGCGGCTTCAGGCTGTCGCGCGGCACCAGCACGGCCGCCGAGATCCGCTCGGCTGCGACGGCGAGGCGCAGCGAGTCGTTCTGCAGCAGCAGGCGGCGGATCACGCCCGACGACGCGTGGTGCGGCTGCAGCTCGCCGCCCGCCTCGTAGGCGTCCAGGTCCGACACCGCGGCGCGCGGCGCGTTGGCGCGGCTCGCCGGGTCGGCGCGGAGCAGCGCGCGCTGGAACAGCGCCTCGGTGGCGGCGGGCGTGCCGGGGAACCGCGTGCGGAACTCGGTCAGCAGGCTGTCCGCCTGCGCCGACTCGCCGCGACGCCGCAGCTCGACCGCCGCCTCGCGCGTCGTGGCCCACGTGCGCGCGGCGATGGCGGGGAACGGCTCGGCCGGCAGCGGCGTGGCCGCGGGCGCGGGCGGCCGGCAGGCCAGCGCCGCCAGCACGAGTGCCGCGATGCCGATCCGCCGGCCGCCGCCGGCGCGTGCGGCGGCTATCACGCGCGCCCCGCGCCGACCGGCAGCGGGCGCCCTCCCGACGGTCCGCCGTCGCGGATGGCGACGGCCGGCTCGATCGCGGGCGTCGGCTGCCCCGAGACCAGCGGGAGCACGAGCCAGAACACCGTGCCGACGCCGCGCGTGCTCTCGACGCCGATGCTGCCGCCGTGCGCCTCGACGATCTCGCGCGCGATCGCGAGGCCCAGCCCGCTCCCCTTCTGCGCCGAGGCGCTCTGGTTGTCGGCCTGGAAGAACTTGTCGAAGATGTGCGCGAGCTGCTCGGTCGGGATGCCGGCGCCGGAGTCGCGCACCGTGATGCGCACCACGTCGCCGCCGGCCGCCGGCGCGGCGGTCAGCTCCACGCGGCCGCCGGCGTTCGTGAACTTGAACGCGTTGGACAGCAGGTTGGCGAGCACCTCGTTCATGCGGTCGCGGTCCCAGGTCACCACTTCGGGCAGGTCGCGCGCGGCGCTGACCGCGAACGCGACCCGGCCCTGCATCGCCAGCACCTCGAACGTCTGCTCCAGCTCCGTCAGGAAGCCGCGCAGCGACATCGGCCGCGGCTCCAGCCGCGCGGCGCCCGCCTGGAACCGGCTGACGTCCAGCAGGTGCTGGACGAGCCGCGACAGCGTCTGCGCCTGGTTCTCGACCGTCGCCAGCACCTCGAGCTGCTTGTCGGTCACCGGGCCGTAGAGCCGGTCCTCCAGCAGCGTGAGGTAGCCGAGGATGACGTTGATGGGCGTCTTCAGCTCGTGCGAGGCGACCGACACGAACTCCGCCTTCAGCTTGTCGAGCTCCGCGAGCTGCGAGGCCATCGACTGGAAGCTGGCCGCGAGCCGGCCGAACTCGTCCTCGCGTGAGGGCGCGATGCGCAGCTCGTGCTCGAAGTCGCCGTCGGCGACCGCGCTCATGCCCAGCTCCAGGTCGCGCACCGGCTGGCTGATGGTCCGCGTGATCCAGATCGCGACGATGAGCGCGCCGGCGAGCGCCGCGGCCAGCAGCGTCGCGGCGAGCTGCAGCGCCTCGCGCGACTCGCCGCTCGTCTTCACGACGCGCTCCTGCGCCCGCACGGCGAGCGAGTTCTCCGCGTCCGCCGCCGAGCGCTCGACGGCCTCGATGGCGGGGAGGATGTGCTGCGTGGAGACGCGGTCGGCGAGCGCGGGGTTGCTGTCGGCCGCCGCCGCCCACTCGATCTGCCCGTAGGTCAGGATGCTGTGGCCCGAGTGGCGGAGGCGCGCGGCGAGGGTGTGCAGCCCGTACGGCCGCACCGAGTCGGCGAGCGCGGTGAGGCGCTGCGCGCTCTCCAGCATCCACTGCTCGCTCTCGCCCGAGTCGGGCACGAAGAGCACCGCCTTGTCGGCGTCGCGCAGCTCCATCGCGGTCGCGCGCACCTGCCCGATGAGCCGCGAGGCGGACATCTCCTGGCTGCGCAGATCGTCCACGGCCTGCGCCGACGTCTGCAGCGCCCGGAGCGCCAGCACGAGCGGCACGCCGAGCAGCAGGGCGATGAGCGAGAAGCCGAGGGCGAGGCGGGAGCGGAGCGTCATGCCGCGGAGCGGACGGATGGGTGCGGTGTCACGAAGTTAGCCGATCGCGGATTGGGGCGCGAACGGCCGCGCATACCCTCACGTGCCCGTCGCGTGCCCCGGCGTGCCCGGCATCCCGAAAAGGACGCAAGCTCGTCGCCGCCCGCCACCGCGCGTGCGGTCGCGCTCGTGACGGCGGTCACGCGAGGGATGCTACGGCGGTGCGACTGCGCCACAGGGCGCGGTCTCGGCCGCGCGGCGCACGGCGTGACGGCGCATGCCACGGTCCGCGCCCCCGCGCCGTTCCGTTGACGTCGGCCGAAGGGCTCGGTTAGGTTGCCGGGCCCCGCGAAAGCGCGCGTAACTGCCGATCCGACAATGACATTCCCGTTCGCTCGCATCTCCGAACTGGGCCGCCACGCCGGCCAGACCGTCACCGTGCGCGGCTGGGTCACGCACCTGCGCTCCTCCGGCAAGGTCGCGTTCGTGGTGATGCGCGACGGCAGCGGCCAGCTGCAGGGCGTCGTCGTGAAGAACGCCGTGGCCCCGGAGACGTGGGAGACGTTCGGGCAGCTGACGCACGAGGCGTCGCTCGCGGTGACCGGCGAGGTCCGCGCCGACGCGCGCGCGCCGGGCGGCTACGAGCTCGGGATCACGGCGATCACGCTCGTCGGCGCGAGCCCGCTCGACTACCCGATCCAGCCCAAGGAGCACGGCGTCGACTTCCTGCTCGACCGCCGGCACTTCTGGCTGCGCTCCCCGCGCCAGGTCGCGATCCTGCGCGTGCGCCACGAGGTCGAGCAGGCGATCCACGACTTCTTCTACGCGAAGGACTTCGTGCGCGCCGACACGCCGATCCTCACCGCCGCAATCGGCGAGCGCGCGGGGCTCTTCTCAACGGAGTACTTCGACGAGGGGACGGCGTACTTGGCGCAGACGGGCCAGCTCTACGGCGAGGCGCTCGCGGCGTCGCTCGGGCGCATCTACACGTTCGGGCCGACGTTCCGCGCCGAGAAGTCGAAGACGCGCCGCCATCTCACCGAGTTCTGGATGATCGAGCCGGAGATGGCGTGGTACGACCAGACGGACAACATGGACCTGCAGGAGGAGTTCGTCCGCTTCCTCGTGCAGCGCGTGCTGGAGCGCCGGCAGGACGAGCTGAAGGTGCTGGAGCGCGACACGTCGAAGCTGGCGTGCGTCATGGAGCCGTTCGTGCGCCTCGACTACGGCGACGCGGTGAAGCTCGCGCAGTCCAAGGGGAGCGACATCCAGTGGGGCGAGGACCTCGGCGCGCCGGACGAGGCGCTGATCGTGGCCGAGTACGAGCGCCCGGTGTTCGTGATGAACTACCCGAAGGAGGCGAAGGCCTTCTACATGAAGGAGAACCCGGCCGATCCGCGCACGGTGCTGTGCGCCGACCTGCTGGCGCCGGAGGGCCGCGGGGAGATCATCGGCGGGTCGCAGCGCGAGGACGACCACGACAAGCTGCTGCACCGCCTGCGCGAGGAGGGGCTGCCGGAGGAGGCGTACGACTGGTACCTCGACCTGCGCCGCTACGGCACCTTCGTGCACTCGGGCTTCGGGCTCGGGCTGGAGCGCACCGTCGCGTGGATCTGCGGGGTGGAGCACATTCGCGAGGTCATTCCGTTTCCGCGGCTGATGGACCGGCTGAGGCCCTGAACGGCGGAGGACGGTCGGGCGCAGGACGGAACGGCGGAACACGATGAAGCGTGAAACGGAAAGGCGGACCTCCGAGCTTGAAGCTTAAAGCCGAGAGGTCCGCCTCATCGTTTCACGCCCTTCCGTCCTCCGCCGTTCCGTCCTCCGCTACTCCGTCCTCCGCATCTCCGCGGCCTTCGTCTCGTCCCACAGTCGATCCAAGGCTTCGAGCCCCGCCGTGTTCACGTCGATCCCGCGCTCCGCCGCCAGGCGCTCGATCGCGCCGAAGCGGGCCGCGAACTTCGCGTTCGCCTTGTCGAGCGCGAGCGACGCGTGCACGCCCGCCTTGCGGCACAGGTTCACGACCGAGAACAGCAGGTCGCCCAGCTCCGCCTCGAGCGCGGCGTGGCGCTGGTCCGACACCAGCAGGCCGTGCGCGAGCTCCGGCGGCGGCGCGTGCGCGAGCTCGTGCCGCACCTCGCGCAGCTCCTCCTCGACCTTCTCCAGCGGGCCCGCGACGTCAGGCCAGTCGAAGCCGACGCCGGCCGCGCGGTCCTGCAGCCGGTGCGCGCGGTGCAGCGCCGGCAGCGCCTCGGGCAGCCCCTCGTCGATCGCGCGGCGCTTCCGCGCCTTCAGCGCCTCCCAGCCCGGACGCTCCGTCGGCGCCTCCTCGCCGGGCGGCGGATAGAGGTGCGGGTGCCGCGCGCGCATCTTCGTCACGAGCGCGTGCGCCACGTCGTGCAGCCCGAACGCGCCGCGCTCCTCGGCCACCACCGAGTGGAAGAGCACCTGCAGCAGCAGGTCGCCCAGCTCGTCGCGCAGCGTGGCGTCGGCCTTCGGCGTGCCGTCGCGCACCGCGTGCTGGATCGCCTCGTCGACCTCGTACGCCTCCTCGATCAGGTAGGGGCGCAGCGACTCGTGCGTCTGCGCGCGGTCCCAGTCGCAGCGGGCCCGCAGGTCGCGCATGAGCGCGAGCGTATCTTCAAGCGTGACGGGGGCTTGCCCCGTGTGGTCGTCTTGCATCGCTCCCGCGCCGTCCCTTAGGTTTCGCGGCTCTCCGACCCCCACCGCCGCGCCTCGTGCGCGCCGTTACCGGCATGCCCGCAGAATCTAACCCCGCCGTCCTCGCGCCGACCGGCGTCGCGCGCCCCGACGCGGGCGCGGGCGCGAGTATGGGCGCGGACCGCTGCGCGGACCGCCAGCGCGCGTGGGTCGACGTCGACCTCGGCGCGCTGGTGCGCAACGCATCTCGCGTGCAGGCGCATGCGCGCGTGCCGCTGCTGCCGATGGTGAAGGCCGACGGGTACGGCCTGGGCGCGATTGCCGTCGCGCGCGCGCTGCGGACGCTGTCGCCGTGGGCGTTCGGCGTCGCGGCGGTGGCGGAAGGCGAGGCGCTGCGAGCGGCCGGCATCACGGAGCGCATCGTCGTCTTCACGCCGCTGCTCCCGAGCGAGCTGCCGCGCGCGCACGCGGCGGGGCTCACGCCGTCGCTCCACCGCGCCGAGGACGTGCGCGCGTGGGCGGACCTCGGCGGCGGCGCGTGGCACCTGTCGGTCGACACGGGCATGAGCCGCGCGGGCGTGCGCTGGGACGCGGTCCACGCGCTGCACGACGCCGTTCGCGCGCATCCGCCCGAGGGCGCGTTCACGCACTTCCACTCCGCCGACACCGACGACGCGTCGCGCGCCGAGCAGGAGGCGCGCTTCGACGCGGTGGTGCGCGCGCTGCCCGCGCGCCCGCCAGTCGTGCACGCCGAGAACAGCCCGGGCGCGGAGCGCGCGCAGGGCGGCTCGCGCTGGGACGTGGTGCGGCCCGGCGTGTTCCTGTACGGCGTGTCGGCCGGCGCCGTGCTGGAGGCCGAGCCGGTGGCGCACCTGCGGGCGCGCGTCGTGGACGTGCGCGACCTGCGCGCGGGCGAGACGGTGAGCTACGGCGCCTCGTGGCGCGCGCCCCGTCCGGCACGGATCGCCACGGTGGCGGCGGGGTACGCGGACGGCTATCGGCGGGCGCTGTCCAACCGCGGGGTGGCGCTGCTGCACGGGCGCGAGGTCCCGGTGGCGGGGCGCGTCACCATGGACATGACGATGCTCGACGTCACCGGCGTGCCCTGCGCCGTGGGCGACGTGGCGACGCTGGTCGGCCGGGACGGCGAGGCGCTGCTGACGGTGTGTGACGTCGCCGACCGCGCGGAGGTGTCACCCTACGAGCTGCTGACCGGGCTGCGCCAGCGCGTCCCGTCCTTCCACCACCACGCATGAGCCAGGGCCACGCAGGATCCGATTCGACGCGGCGCGCGTTGATCCACGTCCTCGACTGGGTGGGGTGCCGCGAGGCGCCCGACGCCCCTGACTAAGGCGACGTA
>CBHYLO010000253.1:0-6531 GCA_966128675.1 uncultured bacterium
GCGCGTCGTCGCTGAAGCAGGCGAAGTGCACGAGCGCGAGCCCGCCCGCCTCCGGCGCGAAGGCGCGCACGGTCGCGACGGCCACGCGCGTCGCCGCCTCCAGCGGGTAGCCGTAGACGCCGGTGCTGATGGCGGGGAAGGCGACGCTCGCGCAGCCGTGGTCGCGCGCCAGCACGAGCGACGCGCGGTACGCGCCGGCCAGCAGCTCGGCCTCGCCGGCGTCGCCGCCCTGCCACACGGGACCGACCGCGTGGATGACGTGGCGCGCCGGCAGCCAGAAGCCGGGCGTGATGCGCGCCTCGCCGGTGGGGCAGCCGCCGATCGCCGCGCAGGCGCGCGCGAGCTCGGGGCCGGCCGCGCGGTGGATCGCGCCGTCCACGCCGCCGCCGGGCCACAGCTGGGCGTTGGCGGCGTTGACGATCGCGTCGACGGCGAGCGTCGTGATGTCGACGCGGCTCGCGCGCAGGGGCAGCGTCGCGCGCATCGCGCTCATCGCGCGCCCGCGGGCCACAGCCACGCCGCGCCGCGCACGCCGCTGGAGTCGCCGTGCCGGTTGCGCACGACGCGCGTCAGCACCGTGTCGGAGAACACGTACGTCGGCAGCCGCGCCGTCACGGCGTCCGCGAGCCCCGCGAGGTTGGACATGCCGCCGCCGAGCACGACGACGTCGGGATCGACGATGTCGATGACGGTGGCGAGGCTGCGCGCCAGGCGGTCGTGGTAGCGCGCGCGCGTCGCCGCGGCCGCGGGCTCGCCGTCCAGCGCCGCCTGCTCGATCTCGCGGCTGGTGCGCGCCTCGCCCGTGTGGCGCTCGTGGTCCTGCATGAAGCCGGGCCCCGAGAGGAACGTCTCGATGCAGCCCGCCTTGCCGCAGTAGCAGGGCGGGCCGGGCGTCTCGTCGGGCGCGGGCCACGGCAGCGGGTTGTGGCCCCACTCGCCGGCGATGAGGTTCGGGCCCACGAGGCAGCGGCCGTGCACGACGATCCCGCCGCCCACGCCGGTGCCGAGGATCACGCCGAACACGACGTCCGCGCCCGCGGCCGCGCCGTCGGCGGCCTCGGAGATCGCGAAGCAGTTGGCGTCGTTCATCAGCCGCACCTCGCGGCCGAGCCGCGCCTCGAGGTCGGTGCGGAACGGCTGGCCATTGAGGCAGACCGAGTTCGCGTTCTTCACGCGCCCCGTCGCGGGCACGACGGTGCCCGGGATGCCGATGCCGACGTGGCCGCGCGCGCCCGCCTCGCGCTCGACGTCGGCGACGATGCCGGCCAGCGCGTCGAGCGTGGCGGCGTAGTCGCGCGGCGTGGGCACGCGCCGCCGGACGGTGATGTCGCCCGCGTCCGACAGCGCGATCGCCTCGATCTTGGTGCCGCCCAGGTCGATGCCGATGCGCATGCGCCAACCTGTCACGCGCCGGCGTTCAGCGGAAGTCGTGGCCGCGCGCGTGCTCGGCGCCCACGGGCGCCTCCAGCCGACGGAAGCGGTCGGCGCGCACGTTGACGACGGCGTGCGGCGCCGTGCCCTCGACCTGCAGCCGCCCGCGGATCAGCAGCAGCGGCGACGTCGAGATGAGCAGCGCCTCGCGCTCGAACCGCTTCGGGTTGACGACGACGTTGATCGTCCCCGTCTCGTCCTCGAGCGTGAGGAAGACGAAGCCCTTGGCGGTGCCCGGCCGCTGCCGGCAGATGACGAGCCCCGCGACCGCCACCAGCTCGCCGTCGCGCCCGTCCTGCACGGCGGCGCGCGCGGTGCGCACGCCGTTGGGCGCGAGCAGCGCGCGCAGGTGCGTCATCGGGTGGCCCACCAGCGAGACGCCGGTGACGCGGTAGTCGGCCTCGGTCAGCTCGTAGGGCGTCATCGCGGGCACGGCCGCCGGCACGTCGAACGTGCGCGCGCGCGGCGCCAGCGGGCCGGCGTCGCCGCGCTCCGCCTCCAGCAGCCGCCACACGGCCGCGCGCCGCCGCCGCAGCTGCGGCTCGTCGGGCACGAACGCGTCGAGCGCGCCCGCCTCCGCCAGCACGCGCAGCGCGCGCCGGTCGAGCCCCGCGCGCGCGACCAGATCGTCGATGGACCTGAACGCGCCCGCCGCGACCGCTGCCTCCAACCGTGTGCGCGCCCGGCTTCCCAGGCCGCGGATGAGTCGTAGCCCGAGTCGAACCGCAGGCTCCATCGATTCGCTCGGCGCTCGGCGCTCGGCGCTCGCGTCGTCGGGCGAACGGGCCGAGCGCCGAGCGCCGAGCGCCGAGCGGTCCTCGGAGTCCTGGACCCGCTCGAACGTCGAGTCGAACGCCGACCGCGTGACGTCGACGGGCAGCACCCGCACCCCGTGCCGCTTCGCGTCCTCGATCAGCGTGCCCGGCGCGTAGAAGCCCATCGGCTGCGCGTTCAGCAGCGCGCACAGGAACTCCGGCGCGTAGTGGTGCTTCATGTACGCCGACGCGTAGACCAGCAGCGCGAAGCTGGCGGCGTGGCTCTCGGGGAAGCCGTAGTCGGCGAAGGCGTGGATCTGGTTGTAGATCCGGCGCGCGGTCTCCTCCGGGATCCCGTTGCGCGCCATGCCCGCGACGAGCTTCTCGCAGATCTCGGCCATCTTCTCGTGGCTGCGCTTGTGCCCCATCGCGCGGCGCAGCGCGTCGGCCTCGCCGGGCGTGAAGCCCGCGGCCGCGATCGCGACCTGCATCCCCTGCTCCTGGAACAGCGGCACGCCCATCGTGCGCTCCAGCACGGGCCGCAGCGACTCGTGCGGGTACGTCACCTCCTCCAGCTTCGCGCGGCGGCGCAGGTACGGATGCACCATGTCGCCCTGGATCGGCCCCGGGCGGATGAGCGCCACCTCCACCACGAGGTCGTAGAAGCAGCGCGGCTGCAGGCGCGGCAGCGTGTTCATCTGCGCGCGGCTCTCGATCTGGAACACGCCGATGGTGTCGGCGCGGCACATCATCTCGTAGACGGCGGCGTCGTCCGTCGGGAGCTGCGCGAGGTCGAGCGCGAGGCCGCGCGTGCCGCGCAGGTACTGCAGGCAGTCCTGCAGCACCGTCAGCATGCCGAGGCCGAGCAGGTCGATCTTCACCAGCCGCACGGGGTCGAGGTCGTCCTTCTCCCACTGGATGACGGTGCGCCCCGGCATCGACGCCGGCTCCACCGGCACGACGGTCGCCAGCGGCTCGGCCGTCAGCACGAAGCCGCCGACGTGGATGGAGCGGTGGCGCGGCAGCTGGTGCAATCCGTCGACGACGTCGGCGAGCACGCGCACGCGCGGGTCGCGCGCGTCGAGCCCCGTGCGCGCGAGCACGCCGTCCTCCGGCGCGGGCGCGGTCGGCAGCACCGCGGTCGTGGGGTTACGGCGCTCCTCGGGCGTGGGCGCGGCGTGGGGATCCTGCCAGTGCGGTGCATCCTCGTTCGTTCGGCGCTCGGCGCTCGGCGCTCGCTCCGCCTCGGCAGCAACGCGAGCGCCGAGCGCGGAGCGCTGAGCATCCCGATGCAAGTCGGGCCGGCCGCTGCGCGCGGCGTGAAATCGGCGCAGCGCCTCGTCGTGCGCGGGCGTGCCGCGGACGTCGGCGCGCGTGGGGTCGTCCGGCAGCGCGACGCGCGGCGCGTCCAGCGGCGCCGCGACCACGCGCCGCGCCGCCTCCTTCACGGCGCGCGCCCGCGTGGTGGCCTCGGTGCCGCGCACCATGCCGTCGCCGAGCGTCTGCGCGACCGTGTCCGCGGGCAGCCCCGCGCGCAGCGCGTCCGCCGTCGCGCGCGCCGAGAAGCGGTCGCTGAACGCGCTCAGCGCGTCGGCCTGCGCGGTCGAGAAGCCGAGCGCGCGCGCCGCGTCGCGCACCGCGCTGCGGCCGCGCCACGTGATCTGCTCGCACACCATCGCCGCGTGCGCGCGCCCGTACTTCGCGTACACGTACTGGATCACGCGCTCGCGCTCGCGGTGCGCGAAGTCGAGGTCGATGTCGGGCGCCTCCTGCCGGTCCTCGCTCAGGAAGCGCTCGAACAGGAGGTTCATCGCCACGGGGTCCACCGCGGTGATGCCCAGGCAGTAGCACACCGCGCTGTTGGCCGCGGAGCCGCGCCCCTGGCAGAGGATCCCCTCGCGGCGCGCGAAGCGCACGATGTCCCACACGATCAGGAAGTAGCCCGCGAGCCCCAGCCGCCGGATCACCGCCAGCTCGTGCGCCAGCTGCCGGTCGTGCGCGGCGGTGCGCCGCGCGCCCGTGCCCTCGCCCCACCGGTCGCGCGCGTGCGTCTCCACCAGCTCCGCCAGGTACGCGTCGGCGTCGACGCCCGGCGGCAGCGGGAACGCCGGCAGCGTCGGCCGCAGCTGCTCCAGGCGGAACGTGCACCGCTCGGCGATCGCCACGCTCTCGCGCACGCCCGCGGGCGCGTGGCGCCAGCGGCGCGCGACCGCGGCCGGGCCCTTGAGGTACCACTCGCCGTTCGGCGGGAGGCGCGTGCCCATCGCGTCCAGCGCCCGCCCGTGGCGCAGCGCGCACAGCACGTCGTGCGCGACGCGCGCGCCGGGGTCGGCGTAGCGCGCGTCGTTCGTCACCACCCACGGCGCGCCGACGCCGCGCGCGAGCGCGACGAGGTCGCCCACCAGCGCGCGCTCCTCGGCCAGCCCGTGGTCCCAGCACTCCACCGCGACGCGCCCGTCGAACGCGTCGCGCAGGAGCCCGAGCGCGCGGCGCGCGTCGTCGGCGCGGCCGTGCGCGAGCAGCGCGGGCACGCGGCCGCGCGGCCCGCCGGTGAGCGCGTACACGCCGCCCGCGTGCGCGGCCAGCTCCGCGAACGACACGCACGGCCGTCCGCGCGGCCGCTCCATGCGCGCGCGCGTGACGAGCGTCGAGACGTTGGCGTAGCCGGCGCGCGACTCCGCGAGCAGCACGAGCGGCGCGGCGTCGGAGAGGTCGTCGTCCCACGCGACGTCGAGCTCCGCGCCCACGATCCCCGCGAGCCCCGCCTCGCGCGCCGCCTCCGCGAACCGGACCACGCCGCCCAGGTCGTGCCGGTCGGTGAGCGCGAGCCCCGGCAGCCCGACCGCCAGCGCGCGCGCCACCAGCATCTCGGGGAGCGACGCGCCGTCCAGCAGCGAGAACGCCGAGCGGCAGTGCAGCTCGACGTACGCCGGCGCGACGCGCGCGGGCACTGCGGCGCCGTCTCGCGCGTTCACGGGCCAGCCTCCCACTCCCGCCCGGTCCCATGCCCGACGACGCCCTCCCGCCGCTCGACCCCGACGCCGCCGGCGCGCTGCTGGCGTCGGCGGACGCGATGACGCCCGCGGAGCTCGACGCGCTGCCGTACGGCATGATCCAGCTCGACGCGGGCGGCCGCATCCTGAAGTACAACGCGGTCGAGTCGCGCCTCGCGTCGCTGCCGCAGGCGCAGGCGATCGGCCGGCACTTCTTCACCGAGATCGCGCCCTGCACCAAGGTGCAGGCGTTCTACGGCCGCTTCCGCGAGGGCGTGATCCGCGAGTCGCTCGACGCGACGTTCCAGTTCCACTTCGCGTTCAAGCAGCACCCGCGCGACGTGACGGTGCGGCTGTTCTACTCGCGGCGGACGCGGACGGTGTGGGTGATGATCTCGGATCGGTCGAGCGGAGGACGATAGGGCGGAGGACGGAACGGCGGAGGACGATGCAGCGTGAAACGGAACGGCGGACCTTCGCCTGGAGCTTCGAGCCCGGAGTGTCCGCTCCTTCGTTTCACGCCGTTCCGTCTTCCGCTTCACCGTCCTCCGCCGTTCCGTCCTCCGCTTCATCGCGCTCAATCGTACCAGCCCTGCACCCACCACCCGCCCCGCGCGCGGTCGCGGTAGGCGAGCAGCAGCCCCGCCGCCGTCGTGCAGCGCCAGTAGTCGCGGCGGTACGGGTCGGCCCACCACTCGCCCGACAGGCGCTCCGGGCCGTCGGCGCGCGTGACGGCGAGCGCGCGGCCGCGCCAGTGCACGGTCGTCGGCGCGCCCACGGCGTCGGGCGCCACGTCCGCCGATTCGGGCTCCTCCAGCAGGCGCAGCGCGGCCGGGGCGTGCGCGGCCGCCGGCTGCGCGGGCACGTCGGGCGGCGCATCGCTCGGCGCGTCGCCCGGCGCGTCCACGCCCTCCACCGGCAGCCACGGGCCCGCGCGCTCGGGGCGGTGATGGTCGCGCGCGACGGCGCGCACGACGACGTTCGGCCCCAGCTCCGCGCGGATGCGCGCGAACGCCGCCTCCACGGCGGCCGGGTCGTGCCACGCCGGCGAGAGCAGGTCGCCCTGGTCGCCGCCGAGCCGGCCCGTCGCGGGCACGCTCACCGTGACGCCGCACACGGGCGCGGGCAGCGTCGCGCGCTCCAGCAGCGCGCGGCACCGCTCGAACAGCGGCGCCACGCGCGCCAGCGGCCGCGCCAGCCGCACCTCGCGCGTGAGCGTGTGCGTCGCGCCGACGTCCAGGTGCAGCGTCAGCGCGACCGTCGCCGCGCCCAGCGCGTCGCGCGCGAGGTCCGCGACCAGCCGGTCGAGCGCCGCGCGCACCAGGAACAGCACCGGCTCCAGCGTCGCCGAC
>CBHYLO010000254.1:0-6512 GCA_966128675.1 uncultured bacterium
CGCGGCGTACGCGGGGCGCGCGCTCGCGGTGCGGGTGCCGGCCGCGCGCTGAGCGCGCGCGGCGCCGGTCAGCGCGTGACGCGCATCGCGCCGCGCAGCGCGGCGGTCGCGCCGTCGCAGCGCTGCTCGAAGCGCAGCTCGAGCGCGGTCGGCGTGCTGCCCGCGTAGACCACGCGGTCGACCACGAACCACCCCGTGGCCCGGCTGCAGCCCCCGTTGGTGAAGCCCCAGTCGATCCCGCCCCGCGTGGGGTTCTGGCGCGAGATGATCAGGACGTCCGGGTAGTAGCCGGCCTCCAGCCGGGCGAGCGTCTCCATGGGCGTGAACTCGCCGACGAAGCGATCGACCGCCACCACCACGGGCGAGCCGCTGGTGCCGAGCGTGATGGGGGTCGTCGTCTCGAGGAACGTCAGCGTCTGGCCGCCGATGAGCCGCTCGCCGGGCTCGCCCTGCAGGTAGACGTAGTCGCCGGTGGCCGGCACCGCGCCGGCGGGCGGCCGCCAGAGCGTGGCCGGCGGCGGCTGCACGGGGCCGGGCGGGCGCGTGGGATCGTCCTTCCGCCAGTGCACCACGCCGCGGAGCGCCGACGTGGCGAACACGCAGCGCTGCTCGAACAGCAGGTCGAAGCCCGTGATCAGGTTGCCGGCGTACGTCACGTTGGCCAGGGTGAGCGACGCGGTGAGCCCGCCGCACGTGCGCGCCTCGCCGGACCACGACATCCCGCCGACCGACGCCACCTGGACCGGCACGCGCCCCAGGCCCGTGTAGGTGCCGTCGCGCAGCTCGGTCAGCGTGTTGGGCAGCTCGAACCGGCCCACCCAGTACTGGTCGCCGTCGACCGTCACCTCGAGGTACCGCCCGGCCCCCACCACCGAGATGACCGCGTCCGCCTGCGTGTAGCGATAGCTCAGGCCCGCGCCGACGTAGTCGCCCGGATCGCTCACCAGCCGCACGTAGTTGGGGGCGCGCGGATCGATCGGCTCCGGGTCGCCCACGTAGCCGATGGTGACGCGCGCGGCGGCGCGGTTCCCCGCCCGGTCGACGGCGGTCACGTCGAGCGTCTTCGTGCTGGCCGTGGACGTCGGCAGCGGGACCGCGCCCGTCCAGGCGTCCGTGGTCGCGTCGTGGGCGAGCTCCGTGGACTGCCCGTCGACGACGGCGGTGACGGACGCGATGGCGCCGCCGCGCGCGAGCGTCGACGCCGTGACGCGCACCGCGAAGCCGCCGGTGACGACGGCGCCGCTGGCCGGCGCGACGACCGCCACGCGCACCGGCGTGGTGGCCGTGGCGGTGACGCTCGCGCTGGCCGTGCCGGTCGTGGCGGTGAGCGCGTTCGGCGCCTCGGCCACGGGGCCGAGCGTCCAGCCGCCCACGCGCGCGACGCCGAGGGAATCGGTGACGGCGCTCGCGCCATCGACCGTGCCGCCGCCGGCGGTCGCCGTGAAGACCACCGCGGCGCCCGCGACCGCGTTCCCGTACGCGTCCACCACGCGCACCGCGGGCGCGACGGCGACGGGCGTGCCCGCCGGCGCGAACTGCGCCGCGCCCGCCGCGACCGCGACGGTCGCCGGCGCCGCCGGCGTGGCGAGCGCGGTGAAGGTCGCCGTGGCGATCGTCCGTCCGGTCGCCTGCTCGACCACGCGCGCCTCGACGCGCTGCGTGTCCGTCACCGTCGTGCCGAGCGTCCAGCGGTCCTGCGCGACGCCGGCGGCGTCGGACGGGCTGGTGCCCGCGGCGACGGTGCCGCCGCCGCGCACGACGACGAAGCGGACCGCCTGCCCGGGCACCGGCCGCCCCGCGGCGTCGGACACGCGCACCGCGAGCGGCAGCGGCAGCGGCGCGCCCACCGCGCCGCGCTGGCCGTCGCCGGACGCGACGCTCACGGCGGCGGGAGGACCGGCCGCGGGATCGGCGGTCCCGCCGCCACCGCAGGCGGCGACGAGGGCGAGCAGCGCGGCGGCGGGTGCGAGCGTGCGACGGGAAGCGAGCATCGAGTGCGCGGGTCGTGGACGCCCGACGTGCCGACGAATCGGTATGTGGCACGTGTGCGAACATCCGACCGCGACGAAGCTAAGCGCTGCACATCCGCATGTCGCGCCGGTGGGGCGCGCGCGCTGACCAACCATCCGCGGCATCGCCGTGTCGGAGGGGACGGACGCACCCGCCCTCCGCCCCACGCCGATGCCACGCGACCTCCGCTCATCGCTTCGCCGGCTGCCCGCGCTCCTCGCCGCGCTGGCCGGCCTCAGCACCGCCGCGCACGCGCAGGCCGTCGCGCCCGCGCCCGAGCCCGAAGCCGTGCTCACGCTGGAGCCGTGGCGCACGCGGTGGGTGCTGAGCGCGGAGGTCGCGGGCGCGACGCGCCGGCTGCTGCTCGACACCGGCGGCGGGATCACGCTGCTCTCGCCGGAGATCGCGAAGGCGGCGGGGTGCACGCCGTGGGGGCGGCGCACCGGCTACAACATGTTCGGCAAGCGCTTCGAGGGGCCCAGCTGCAACGGCATCGCGCTGACCGTCGGCGGGCGGCGGCTCGTGCCGATGGTGACGGGCCTCGTGCGGATGGCCGCGCTCAACCCCGCCGACTCCGCGCTCGACGGCATCGCCGCGCTCGACCTGTTCGAGGGGCGCGTCGTCACGCTCGACCTGGGGCACGGGCGCCTGATCGTCGAGTCGCCGGCGAGCCTGCGCGCGCGCATCGGCGCGATGCGCCCGCTCCCCATCCGCCTGAAGCGCGAGCTGGAAGGGCTCGCGCTCGCCGTGATGACCGGCGTGCCGACGCGCAGCGGATGGCTGTGGATGGAGCTCGACTCGGGGAACGGCGGCACCGTGCTCGTCTCGAAGCCCGTGGCGTCGCTCGTGGGGCTCGACAGCGCCGTCGCCGGGCGGCAGCAGGCGGACTTCGCCGTGATGGAGGGCGTGCGCGTGCGCACCGGCGACGCGTTCACGCCGGACCTCATCATGGACGGCAACCTCGGGATGCCCTTCCTGCGGCACTGGGTCGTGACGCTCGACCTGCAGGCGGGCACCGGCTGGATCGCGCCGGCGAGCGCGGCGCCCTGACTCGCGCTGACGCGCGCCGGCTCAGTCGGGCGTCGCGTGCGCCGCGTTGTCGCGGACCTGCGTGGCGCCCTGCATGTGCGCGCAGTGCGCGCAGCAGTAGAAGGTGCCGTTCGCCTCGATGCCGTGGCCGATGACCTTGCAGCCGCAGTGGGCGCACACCGGCGCGAGCCTGTGGATCGCGCACTCGAAGCTGTCGAACGTGTGCGTCGCGCCGGCGGCGATCACCTGGAACGCGAGATAGTAGTCGTTGCCGCAGACCTCGCACTTCGCCATGGGGCCTCCCGGGTGGACGGTTCCTGACTGGATCCACCGTGCCCCTTGCATGCCGCGCACCTCGCGTTAAATACTGTACCATGTGGTTCAGTATATGACGACCCGGCTCGATGCCGCGTTCGCCGCGCTCGCGGACCCCACGCGGCGTGGCGTGCTGGAGCAGCTCGGACGTGCCGATGCCTCGATCACGGAGCTGGCCGAGCAGTTCCGGATGACGCTCACGGGGATGAAGAAGCACGTGGGCGTGCTGGAGCAGGCGGGGCTCGTCACCACGAGGAAGATCGGGCGCGTGCGGACGTGCCGGCTGGGCCCGCGCCGCCTGGAGGAGGAGACGGCGTGGCTCGAACGCTACCGCCAGCGCTGGGACGCGCGCTTCGACGCGCTGCAGCAGGTCGTCACGGAACTGACACGACAGGAGACGAGCGATGGACGCACGCATCGAAGGTAAGGCCGCCCCCGGGACGCACCGCACCACGGTGGAGCGGACGTCGGACCGCGAGGTGGTCGTCACGCGCACCATCGACGGCCCCGCGCGCCTGGTGTTCGAGGCTTTCACGAGGGCCGAGCTGTTCCAGCGCTGGTGGGTGCCCCGGTCGATGGGCATGACGCTGCTGTCGTGCGAGATCGATGCGCGCGTGGGCGGCCAGTACCGGCTGGTGTTCGCGCACGAGCCCGAGCCCGTCGCGTTCTTCGGCACGTACGTCGAGGTGCAGCCGTACTCGCGCCTCGCGTGGACCAACGAGGAGGGCGGCGAGGCAGGGCCCGTCACCACGGTGACGTTCGAGGAGCGGGACGGCAGGACGCGGGTGGTGCTCACCGAGCGCCATCCGTCGAAGGAGGCGCTCGACGCCGCCGGCACCGGAGCCGTCGACGCGATGGGCGAGTCGTTCGATCAGCTGGAGGAGCTGCTCGTCACCCTGAGAGAAAGCGCGGGACGATCGCGGTCACTCGCCCGTGTCGAACAGGTCGCGGTGGCGGTGCGGCTGCGACCGCAGGTACTGGTTCGGCGCCCGCACGCGCGCGCCGAAGTGCGCCGCCGCGTGCCACGGCCAGCGCGGGTCGTAGAGGATCGCGCGCGCCAGCGCCACCAGGTCCGCGTCGCCCGTGCCGACGATCGCCTCCGCCTGCTCGAACTCCGTGATCAGACCGACCGCGACGACCGGCATCGTCGTCGCCTGCTTCACCGCGCGGGCGAGCGGCACCTGGTAGCCGGGACCGACGGGGATGCGCTGGCGCGGCGTGAGCCCGCCGCTCGACACGTGCACCGCCGCGCAGCCGCGCGCCTCCAGCGCCTGCGCGAACGCGACCGTCTGCGCCACGTCCCATCCGCCGTCGGCCCAGTCGGTGCCGGAGACGCGCATCGTCACCGGGCGCTCCGCGGGGAAGGCCGCGCGCACCGCGTCGTACACCTCGAGCGGGAAGCGCATGCGGTGCTCCAGCGAGCCGCCGTAGGCGTCGGTGCGCTGGTTCGACAGCGGCGACAGGAACTCGTGCAGCAGGTAGCCGTGCGCACCGTGCACCTGCACCGCGTCGATGCCGAGTCGCGCGGCGCGGCGGGCCGCGCTGGCGAAGGCGTCGCGCACGCGGTGCAGCCCCTCGTCGTCGAGCGCCGTCGGCGTGTGCCATGACGCGTCGTACGCGAGCGCCGACGGCGCCTCCGTCTGCCACCCGTTCGGATGGTCGGGCGCGAGGTGGTGCCCGCCCTTCCACGGCAACTCGCTCGACGCCTTGCGGCCCGCGTGCGCGAGCTGGATGGCGATCGGCATGTCGGACCAGCGGCGCACGCTCTCCAGCACGCGCCCCATCGCCTCCTCGGTCGCGTCGTCCCACAGCCCGACGTCGCCGTAGGTGATGCGCCCCTCGGGCACGACCGCCGTCGCCTCGATGGTGAGCAGCGCGGCGCCCGACAGCGCGAGGTGGCCGAGGTGGATCAGGTGCCAGTCCGTCATGCGGCCGTCGACCGCGGAGTACTGGCACATCGGCGCGATGACGATGCGGTTGCGGAGCGCGACCGAGCCGACCTGCAGCGGCGTGAAGAGCGTCGCCTTCGACATGCTCACGCCTCCGCCACGCGCAGCACGATCTTCCCCGTGCCGTGTCCCGAGTCGAGCCGCTCGTGCGCCTGGCGCACCTCGGCCAGCGGCAGCACGCGGTCGACGAGCGAGCGCAGCTTCCCCTGGTCGATGAGCCGCGCCATCTCGCGCAGCCGCTCGCTCTCGCGCATGAGGAAGATCCCGTGCAGCGTCTGGTTCCGCGACGAGAGCCCGCCGAGCGTGCCCGCGGGCGTGAGGATCGTGGCGAGGCGGCCGAAGGGGCGCGTGACCGGGATGCTCTTCAGGATGCTGTCGCCGCCCGCCGTGTCGAACACGACGTCGACGCCGGCCCCGTTCGTCTCCGCGCGCGCGACCGCGGCCACGTCGTCGCTGGCGTAGTCGATGGCGACGTCGGCGCCGAGGTCGCGGAGGACCTGCGGGTTGCGCGCGCCGGCGGTGGCGAGGACGCGGGCGCCCATGGCCTTCGCGATCTGCACCGCGTACGAGCCGACGCCGCCGGCGCCGCCGTGGATCAGCACCGTCTCGCCCGGTTGCACGCGCAGCCGCCGCACGAGCGCCTCCCACGCGGTGCCGCCGGCGAGGGGGACGGCGGCGGCCTCCTCGTGCGACATGCGCGCCGGCTTGCGCGCGACGATCGCCGCGGGCACGGCGTTGTACTCGGCGTAGCTACCGCGCGTGTTGCCGACGATCTCGGGCGTGTAGTAGACCTCGTCGCCGACCGCGAAGTCGCGCACGCCGGCGCCGACCGCCTCGACGACGCCCGAGACGTCGTAGCCGAGCACGAAGGGCGGCGTGAGGCCGGCCCAGGCGGCGTTCTGCCGCATCTTCGCCTCGACGGGGTTGGTGCCGGAGGCGACGACGCGGACGAGCAGCTCGTGGTCGGCGGGCGTGGGACGGTCGAGCTCCTGGAGCTCGAGGACGTCGGGGCCGCCGTGGCGGGGGAGGACGATGGCGCGCATGCGGTCGGTCATGCGCGGGGGGCTCGCAAGGCGCGCACCGGGGCGGCGCCTCGCGGCAGGCGCGGACGGCGCGGACGGCGCGGGGCCGCCGCCTAGAACTCCGCGCCGGTTCCTTCAACCCACGTGCCGGGTCAGGGTGTTCGGGGGGGGGGGGTTGTCGCGCCGG
>CBHYLO010000255.1:0-6511 GCA_966128675.1 uncultured bacterium
CCACGGCCGCGTTGAGCGCCAGCAGGTTCGTCTGGAACGCGATCTCGTCGATGGTCTTCAGGATCTTCGCGGTCTCCTGCGCCCGCGCGCGGATCGCGTCCACCGTCGTCGTCAGGCGCGTCATCCCGTCCTGGCCGGCGGCGGCGCTGGCCGCGGTCTGCTCGGCGACCGTGCGCACCTCCTGCGCGTTGGCGGCCGTCTGCTCCGCCATCGCGCCGAGCTCCTGCAGGCTGGCCGCCATCTCCTCGAGCGCGCTCGCCTGCTGGCCGGCGCCCTGCGCGAGCGCCTGGCTCCCGCTGGCGATCTGCCCCGACGCGGCCGCGACCTGCTGCGCCCCGAGCGCGACCTCCGACAGCGCCTGCTCCAGCTGCGCGGCCGCGACGTTCACCGTGTCGGCCAGCAGCGCGTGCTCGCCCGCGTAGGCCGCGGTCACGCGCGCCGTGAGGTCGCGCTCCGCCACGCGCGTGAGCACCACGCGCGCGTCCTGCACCGGCGCGATCACCGCGTCGAGCGTGGCGTTGAAGCCCGCCAGCAGCTCGCGGTACGCGCCCTCGGCGCGCTGCGCGTCGCCGCGCACGCCCAGCCGGCCCTCGCGCGCCGCGGTGGTCAGGGCGCCCGTCTCCTCCACCAGGAAGGTCAGGCGCTCGCGCACGCGGTTCATGCTGCGCGCGACCACGTCCGCCTCCGACTGCTCGGCGACGGCCGTCGAGAGGTCGCCCGCGCTCACGCGCTCGGCCGCCGCGGCGATCGCCTGCTGGTGCGCGATGACCGTGCGGAACGCGTCGGCCAGCACGCCCACCTCGTCGCGCGACGCGTGCGTCACCTGCTGCGCGACGTCGCCGAGCGCAAGGCGCTCCGCGGCCGCGGTGAGCGCGGCCAGCGGCCGCGTCGTGCGCCGCGCCACCTGCCAGCCCACCACGACGCCGAGCGCCAGCAGCGCCCCCGTGCCCACGATGAGGAGGCGCAGCAGCTGCTCGCTCGCCGCCACGTCCTTCGCGCGCCGGCTCGCGAGGAGCACCCGCTCCGCGTCGGTGGCGGCCTGGAAGACCCCGCGCATGCCGTCGAAGTGCTTCTTCCCCTCGCCGCTCGCGACGCTGGCGGCCACCGAGTCGAAGGGCAGCGTGCCCGCGCTCACCTGCCGGCGCATCGCGATGCCCGGCTCGGTGACCTGCGCGGCGAAGTCCGCGCTGCGGCGCTCCAGCTCCGTCCAGCGCGCCACCTGCGCGGGATTGTCCGCCGTCAGCCCGCGCAGCTCCGCGAGCTTCGCGGCCGCCGCGCGGCGCCCGGCGACGTACGGCTCGAGGAACTCGTCGCGCCCCGTCAGCAGGAAGCCGCGATATCCCGTCTCCACGTCCTGCAGCGCGCTGAGCGCGGCCGTCGCGGCCCCCAGCACCGTGTTCGTGTGCTCCGTCCAGCCGGACGCCTCCTGGCTCGCCAGCGTCGCGCGGTACGCCACCGCGCTCTGCGCGCCCATCAGCGTGAGCACGACGCCGAAGCCCACCAGCAGCTTGCGCCCCAACCGAAGATCGTCGAACCAACGCATGCCAGCCATCTACAGTCTCCCTCGCCCCCGAAGCCCCTGGCTTCGACCCATGAATTCCCGAGTTCCCCCCGGCCGACGCGGACCGGGCGGGACGCCAACGCCGTCGAGTTTCGGCAGACGGGGAACGCGGCTGCACGTCGCCGCGCATGACGAACTCGTGAAACGGGAGCCGCGCACCGGCGCAGGAGACCGCCGACATCGGCCTTGAAGTTGCGACGGCGACGGGCCACTCGTTCGCGCGCTCCGATGGGCCAGCCGTGGTGGCCCTCCGTCGCGCTCCGCCATCGCCCCACGCCCGTGAATCGACCGACTCCGGAAGGCTCGTCGACGGACGCCGCGCCGGCGCACGTTGCGCCGGCGCACCACGCACCGATGCACCACGCACCGGATCCCGCCGCGGGGCGGGCCCGCCAGCAGGCGGCCGTCGCCGACCTCGGGGTCGAGGCGCTCGGCGGGCTGGCCGTGCCGGCGCTGCTGCAGCGGGCGGCGCGCGTCGTCGCCGAGCTGCTCGACACCGAGTTCGTGAAGGTGGTCGAGCTGCTGCCCGACGGTCGCACGGCCCGCGTCGTCGCGGGCGAGGGCTGGCACGTGGGCGTCGTCGGGGCGGCGACGATCAGCGTCGGGCGCGACTCACAGGCGGGCTACGCGCTCCTCTCCCACGCGCCCGTGATCGTCGACGACCTGCGCACCGAGACGCGGCTGGAGGACTCGCCGCTGCTGCGCGAGCACGGCGTCGTCAGCGGCGTCAGCGTCATCCTCTACGGGCCGGAGCGGAGCGCGTACGGCGTGCTCGGCGCGCACACGGCGCGGCGCCGGCGCTTCACGGCCGACGACGCCAGCTTCCTGCAGGGCGTCGCCAACGTCCTCTCGGCCGCGCTCCACCGCCAGCACGTGGAGGACGACCTGCGCCGCGCCCGCACGGAGGCGGAGGCGTACGCGGCGCAGCTGCAGGAGCAGGCGTTCGAGCTCGAGCAGCAGATCGAGGAGGCGCAGGCGCTGGCCGAGGAGCTGGAGCAGGCCAACGACGAGCTGCAGCGCGCCACCGCCGCGGCCGAGGCGGCCAACCGGGCGAAGAGCGACTTCCTGGCGACGATGAGCCACGAGCTGCGCACGCCGCTCAACGCGATCCAGGGCTACACCGAGCTGCTGATGCTGGGGCTGCGCGGGCCGGTGACCGAGGCGCAGCGGCAGGACCTCGAGCGCGTGCAGCGCGCGAACCAGCACCTGATGGGGCTCGTCACGGACGTGCTGAACTTCGCGCGGCTGGAGGCCGGCCAGGTCGAGTTCCACCTCGACGCCATCGAGATCGCGCCGCTGGTCGACGACCTGGAGTCGCTCATCGGGCCGCAGCTGGCGGCGAAGCGGCTCTCGTTCTCGCACGACGCCTGCGCGCCCGACACGCCCGCGTCGCCGCACGTCGTGCGCGCGGACGCCGAGAAGCTGCGCCAGGTGCTCCTCAACCTGCTCACGAACGCGATCAAGTTCACCGACGCCGGCGGGCACGTCGCGCTCGACTGCACGACCGACGCGGCGCGCGGCCTGGTGCGGCTGCAGGTGGCCGACACGGGGCGCGGCATCCCGCCCGACCAGCTGGAGCGGATCTTCGAGCCGTTCGTGCAGGTCGACCGCCATCGCACGCACGAGAGCCAGCAGGGCGTGGGGCTGGGCCTCGCGATCAGCCGCGACCTCGCGCGCGCCATGGGCGGCGACCTGACCGTCGCGAGCACGGTGGGCGTGGGCTCCACGTTCACGCTCGTGCTCCAGCACGCGGGTCCCGTGACCGGCGCGGCGGTGGACCGGCGAGCCGGGGCGGAGCGGCGCGACGGGGAGGATCGCCGCGACGGCGAGGACCGGCGCACCGAGAGCGCGCACGACGGCGGCGACGGCGGCGACGGTTCCCCGGCGGTCTAGACGACGGCCTGGGTAAAGTGTCCCATGCCGGCCTCGGCAGGGCCGGGTAGCGTTGACGACATGCGTCGCCACACGCCCTCTCGCCTCCGCTTTCCCGCGATGCTCGCCGCGCTCGGCGCGCTGCTGATCGTCGGCCTGTCGCTCGTGTCCTCTGCGGCCGGCGCGCAGGGCGTCGCGCCGGCGCCCGACGCCGTCGAGGAGCAGGCGGCCGCGCGCGTCGCCGACGCCGTGTGCGACCGGCGCGTCGTCCTGCTCGGCGAGCTGAGCTCGCACGGCGAGGCGCGCGGGTTCGGCGTCAAGGCGCGCATCGTCGAGCGCCTCGTGGCGCGCTGCGGCTTCCGCGCGGTGCTGTTCGAGGCGGGGAGCTACGACTTCTTCGGCCTGGAGCGCGCGATCGCCGCCCGGGCCCCGAGCGACTCGCTCGAGCTCGCGCTCGCGCGCGCGATCGGCGGCCTGTGGTGGACGCGCGAGCTCGGGGGGTTCCGGCAGTGGCTCGTGCGGGAGGCGGTGGCCGGCCGCGTGTCGCTCGGCGGGATCGACGACCAGCCGACGGGCATGACCGCGGCCCACGCGCGCGCGACGCTTCCCGGCCTCGTGGGCGCCGCGGTGCCGCCCGCCCGCGCGGCCGACTGCCGCGACGCCGTCGCGCGCCACCAACCCGGGCTCACCCCCCCCCCCGCCGCGGGCGCGTCGCCGCTTCCCCCCTCGGCGCCCCGGCGCCCCCCCGGCCCCCCGGCCGCGCGCAGGACGCGGCGATGCTCGAGGACCTCGCCGGCTACTTCGCGCGCGAGCGCGGCGAGGCGCCCGACCGCGACCTGGCCATGGCCCGGAACGTCGCGTGGTGGGCCGCGCGGCTGCCGCGCGACGCGAAGCTCGTCGTCTGGACGGCGACGACGCACGCCGCGCGCGCGCCCGGCACGCCGCCGCTGCGGCCGCTCGGCGTGCCGCCGATGGGCGAGCGCCTGGCCGAGCGGTGGGGCGACCGGATGGCCGTCATCGGCTTCACGGCGCTGCGCGGGCAGTCGTCCCTCGCGGGGAGCCCGAGCCGGCCGCTCGCCGCGCTGCCGCCCGACGCGCTGGAGGCGCGGGCGCTCGCCGCGGGCGCGACGGGCGACACGGCCGCGTGGACCTACCTCGACCGGGCGAGGCTGCGCGCGCTCGGCGCGGTGCCGTCGCGGCTGTTCGGGAAGGTCGCGACGACCGACTGGTCGGCCGCGTTCGACGGCGTGCTGGTGATCCGCGACGAGGCCGCGCCCACCTTCGAGCCGCGCAGGTAGCGGCGCGCGCCCGGCGCGAGCGCGGCGGCGAGGCTGACCGCGATCGCGCCGGCCAGCAGGTAGCCCACGACGGGCGGCGTGATCGCGGGCAGCACGATCACGACGAGCATCGCGAGGACGACCAGCGCGGTGACCGCGACGCGGGCGGCGCGGTCGTCCCCCCCGCGCGCACGCGGCCGGGGCCCTGGCCGCGGGGCGGGGCCCCCCGTGGGCCGGGCGGGGCGGGCGCGGCGCGCCGGGATGGTCGTGGTGCGCATGAGGGTCCTCCTCCGGTGTGGTGTGGGCGTCAGCGGTAGACCATGCCGCCGTCGATGAGCGGCGACTGCCCCGTCATGTAGTCGGAGTCGGGGCCCGCGAGGAACGACACGAAGCTCGCGACGTCCTCCGGCGTCGACGGTCGGCCGACGGCGATCCCCTCGGAGTACTTGCGGAAGTTCTCGCCGCGCGGCGCGCCGTTGTATTCCGACAGCCGCTCGTCGATCAGCTCCCACATGCCGGTGCCGACGATGCCCGGCGCGTACGCGTTCACGGTGATGCCGAAGGGCGCGAGCTCGCGCGCCGCGGCCTGCGTGAGGCCGCGCACCGCGAACTTCGTCGCGGAGTAGACGCCGAGCATCGGGAAGCCGTCGTGGCCCGCGATGGACGCGGCGCTGATGATCTTGCCGCCGTGCCCGAGCGCGCGGAGCTTCGCCGCCGCGGCCTGGATGCCCCACAGCACGCCGCCGACGTTGATGCGCAGGATGCGATCGAGCTCCTCGGGCCGCACCTCGTCCAGCGGCTTCACCTGCGCGATGCCGGCGTTGTTCACCATGACGTCGAACCCGCCGAGCTCCCGCGCCGTCGTCTCGACGGCCACGAAGACCTGCTCGCGGTCGCCGACGTCGGTGCGCGTCACCACGCTGCGGCGGCCGAGCGACCGGATCTCGTCGGCGACGATCGCCGCCTTCTTGTGATCCAGGTCGGCGATGCCGACGTCCGCGCCGTCCTGCGCGAGACGCAGCGCGATCGCGCGTCCGATGCCCTGCCCGCCACCCGTGACCAGTGCCACCTTGCCGTCGATGCTCATGTCGAACCTCCTGTGTCGTCGTGTCGTGTTGTCGTGCGGTGTCCTCGTGCGAGTCGTCGTGTCGTGCGGCGCGCCTCACCCGCGCGCGCGGGGCGATCCGGCGCGGAGCGAGCTCCACGACGGTGGATCGCTGGCCGGGAAGCTCTCCAGCGCCGCGTCGTGCACGGCGTCCCAGTCGTGATCGGCCGGCGGCGTCGACGCGTGTCGTGCGTCGCGTGACGTCTCATCCGCCGCGGCGTGCGGCGCGTGCGGCGTGCGGTACGTGGTGTCCATGTGCAGTCCTCCTCTCGGTGGTCAGGTGGTGGCCGTGCGCTCGGTCGTGCGCGTGGGCCGGCGCGGCGGCCAGCTCGTGCGCGGCGCCAGCAGGCGCAGGCCGAGGAGCGCCGTCACCGCGACGCCGGCGAGGACCGGCGCGAGGCGCTCGGGAGCCCCGTGCACGAGGCTCAGGAAGGCGACGCCCGTGATCGACGCCGCGACGATGGTCAGCGCGCGCCACCGTCCGTGCGGCGCGGCGTCGAGGGCGCGGCGCGCCCGCCCGCGGCGCGCGATCTCGACGACGCCCAGGAACGCGAGCCCCGCGGCCACGACGGCCGGCAGGCCGAACACCGCGTCGGGCAGGACGAGCGCGACCACCAGCAGCAGGCCGAGCCCGAGGAGCGCCAGGCCGCGATCCATCCCGCGGCGCGGCGCGGCGGCGGCCCGCGCGTCGCGCGT
>CBHYLO010000256.1:0-6503 GCA_966128675.1 uncultured bacterium
GACGAACACCGGCGGCGCCGCAGGGTTCGATCTCCAGGGCTCGGGTGCGGGGACGGGCGCGGGGACGTACGCGGGAACGGGGGCGGCGGCGACGGCCGCGGCGATGCGCGCGCGCAGCGCGGGCGAGGCGCTCGCGGTGGGCTCGTCGCCCAGGCGCCGGCGCACGCGGTCGTGCACGGCCAGCTCGCGGCGGCACCGCTCGCATCCCACCAGGTGCGCCTCGATCTGCGACGCCGTCTCGGCCGGCAGCTCGCCGTCGCCGTAGGCGGCCAGCAGGTCGCGGAGCAGGGCGTGGCGCGCCTCGCGGGCCGCGTCGTCGCGCGGGTCGGTCGCGGGCAGCGCGCCGAGCGGGCCGATGGGATGGCGGGGGTCGGTCACCGCGCACCTCCGCGCAGTGGACGTCGGGCGGCGGCGTCCGCCCGGAGCTCCGTGGGCCGCAGGCCGTGCCGGGCCACGATCGCGCCGGCCAGCAGGCGCCGACCGCGCGAGATGCGGCTCATCACGGTGCCGAGCGGGATGCCGAGGATGTCGGCGATCTCGTGGTACTTGAAGCCGTCGATGTCGTGCAGCTCCACCGGCGCGGCGAAGTCCTCGGGCAGGTCGGCGAGCGCGGCGTGCACCGCCTCGCCCGCGAGCCGGCCCACGACCTCGTCGAACACCGCGTCGACGTCGCCGCCCACCAGCTGCTCGTGCGCGTCCTCGAGGCGCGTGATGGAGACGAGGCGGCGGCGTCGGCCCGCCTTCTCGTACGAGTCCACCAGCACCGTGCGGAGGATGCGGTAGAGCCACGGGCGCACGCGCACCGCGTCGCGCAGCTCGCCGAGCGCCTGCCAGGCGCGCACGCAGGCCTCCTGCACCGCGTCCTCGGCGTCCTCGGGGGAGTCGGCGCGGCGGCGCGCGAACGCGAGCATCCGGTCCAGGTGCGGGAGCACCAGGGCGTCGAAGCGCGCGTGCGGGTCGGTCAGGAGGTCGGGCGAGGGCGTCACGGCGGGGGCGCGGGACCGGGCGGCTGGGAGGCCCGCAGGGGCCGCCGCACGCCCAGGGGACGGCGCATGTCCCGAAGTTATTCCCGCCGCCCGCGCGCGACAGCCGCGACGGCGGCGGCGGGACGCCCTGGCGGCCGGGCACGCCGACCCGCACTGTGAGCGCCGCCCCGCTGCACCGCCTCCGGCGCCCTTCCGCCCAGATCCGCATGGCCACCGCCGTCCGCCTCCTCGCGCTCGCGGCCGCCCTCGCCCCGGCACTCGCCCGGGCGCAGGCCGCCGCGCCGGCGCCCCGCCCGCCGATCCCGGTCGTCCCCGCGGCCGCCTCGCCGCTCGTGCGCGACGTGCCGGGCGTGCGGCGCGCGTTCGTGCAGGTGCCCGGCGCGCGGCTCCAGTGGCTCGACTTCGGCGGCCGCGGCGAGACGGTCGTGCTGCTCGCGGGGCTCGGCAACACGGCGTGGAGCTACAGCGCGTTCGGGCCGGCGCTGGCGCGCGAGGGCTTCCACGTGGTCGCGCTCACGCGGCGCGCGCACGGCGAGAGCGAGGCGCCCGCCGCGGGCTACGGGCTCGACACGCTGGCGGCCGACGTGGTGGCGTTCCTGGACTCGCTGGGCGTGCGGCGGGCGCACCTCGTGGGGCACTCGCTCGCGGGCGCGGAGCTGACGCGCCTCGCCGCCCGCCACCCGGACCGCGTGGGACGCCTGGTGTACCTGGACGCGGCGTACGACCGGCAGGCGCAGGCGGCGTGGATGGACCGCGACCCCGATCCCGGCCCGCCGCCCATGACGGACGCCGATCGCGCGTCGACCGCGGCGTACCTCGCCTACCAGCGGCGCGCCCGTCCGGACCTCGCGAAGGTCTGGGGCCCGGCGGTGGAGCGCGACTACCTCGCGTCGCTGCAGCAGGGGAGCGACGGGGCGCTGCGCTGGCGCGCCCCGCTCGCGCGCTACGGCGAGATGCTCGCGGCCACCGCCGGCGCGCCACCGGAGTACGCCGCGGTGCGCGCGCCATCGCTCGCCGTCTACGCGCGGGGCACGCAGATGTCCGTCGCCGAGCGGCTGCCGCCCACCATGCGCGCGACCCTGCGCGACAGCGTGCTCGCGTTCGAGCGCGACGTCATCGGCGGGTGGACCGACGCCAGCATCGCGCAGTTCCGCGCGGCGGCCGGCGGCGCGCGCTGCGTCGTCGAGATGGACGCCATCCACCACGTGCACCTGCAGCGCGAGCGCGAGGTCGTGGCGCTGGTGCGCGACTTCCTGCGCGGCCGCCCGGTCGCCTGCCGCTGAACGGACGCTGAACGCACGCGCGCCCCGCGCGCCGGTGGGCGCGCGGGGCGCGTTGGTCTCCGGGCGGCGTCAGGCCGCGCGGACGATGCGCTCCAGCGGGTGGCGGTGGTGCGTGAAGCCCTCCTCCGTGCCGCGGCCGATGGCGACGAGCGCCGGCACCCGCACGTGGGCGGGGAGGCCGAGCACCTCGCGGACCTGCGCGGCATCGAAGCCCGTCATCGGCGACGTCTGGTAGCCGTGCGCCTCGGCCGCCAGCAGCAGGTAGCCGAGGGCGATGTAGCCCTGGCCGGCCGCCCAGCTCTCCCGGTCGTCCGGGCTCTGCTTGCCGAAGATGCCGCGGACGTGCGCCGCGGTGGCCGCGCGCTGCGCCTCGGGCATGCCGGGGTGCACCGTCTCCTCGAGCGTCGCCAGCGCGTCCTGCATGTCGGTGTAGAGCGCGATCACCGCGGGGGCCGAGGTGACCTGGCGCTGGTTGAACGCGGCGGCGGCGAGGCGCGCCCTGAGCTCCGGCGTCTCGACGATCACGAAGCGCCAGGGCTGGACGTTGAACGCCGACGGCGCGAGGCGGACGACGCCGAGGATCGCCTCGAGGTCCGCGGCGGGGATGGGCTCCTGCTCGAAGGCGCGGATGGAGCGGCGCCGTTCGGCGGCCTCGCGCACGTCGAGCAGGGTGGAGACGCTGGTATCCATCAGGTCGCTGATTCGCGTTGGGGGAGGCGCGGCCGTCGCGGCGCGCCCTTCATGAATACTTCTCAGTGGTGAGATTGATCCCGCGGGGTGGAGCCCTGCCGGGGTCGGTCGCGTGCCCCATCCGGAGCCGCTAGCATGCGGCGGATGACGCAGGCAACACACGGCACGACGCCGGGCGCGGCGCGCAGCGCGATCCGGCTGGTCTTCATCGACGTCGACGGCACGCTCGTCGGCTCCTCGGGCACGGTGCACCAGGCGGTGTGGGACGCCGCCGACCGGCTGCGCGCCGCCGGCGTCCACCTCGCGGTCTGCACCGGACGGCCGGGCTTCGGCATCACGCGCGCGCTCGCGACGCGCCTGGACGGCGACGCCTGGCACGTCTTCCAGAACGGCGCCAGCATCGCGCACCTCGGCAACGGCGGCTCCCGCTCGGCCGGCCTCTCGGGCGAGACGGTCGAGGCGCTGCTCGCGCAGGCCCGCGCCACCGGCCGCGCGCTCGAGCTGTACGCCGACGACGGCTACGCCGTGCTCGCGGGGCGCGACGAGGCCGCCGCGCGGGCGCAGCGCCACGCGTCGCTCATCGGCGAGCCGTACCAGCCGATGGACGCCGAGGCGTTCGCGCGCACGCCGGGGCGGGTCATCGTGCGCGGGCAGTGGATGGTCGCGCACGACGAGCTGGACGCGGTGCTCGCCGATCCCGCGCCGCGCGCGCGGCTGGTGCCGTCGCTCTCGCCGCTGATGCCCGAGACGACGTTCGTCAGCGTGCTCGATCCGCAGATCGACAAGGTGGTGGGCGTGCGCACGGTGGCCGAGGCGTACGGCGTGCCGCTGTCGGCGGTGATGTTCGCGGGCGACGGCGGCAACGACGCCGCGGCGATGACGGCGGTGGGCGAGGCGGGCGGCTGGCCCGTCGCGCCGGCCAACGCCGAGCCCGAGGCGCTGGAGCGCGCCCACGACGTCGTGGGGCACGTGGACGACGGTGGCCTCGCCGATGCACTGACGCGCGCGCTCGCGACGCACGATCGGCGCTGACGATTCACACTCCGGGACAGGAACGCATGCAGGACACGACCGACACGAACGACACGCGCGTCTGGCTCATCACCGGCTGCAGCACCGGCTTCGGGCGCGAGCTGGCCCGCGCGGTGCTCGACCGCGGCTACCGCTGCGTGGTCACCGCGCGCAACCCCGACAGCGTGCGCGACATCGTCGCGGGCCACGAGGCGCGCGCGCTGGTCGCGAAGCTCGACGTCACGGTGCCCGCGGAGGTCGAGGCGAGCGTGCGCGCGGCGGAGGCGCGCTTCGGGCGCATCGACGTGCTGGTGAACAACGCCGGCATCGGCTACTTCGGCGCGATCGAGGAGAGCGACGAGGCCGAGGTGCGCCGCATGTTCGAGATCAACGTCTTCGGGCTGGGGCGCATGACGAACGCGGTGCTGCCCGGCATGCGGCAGCGGCGATCGGGGCACGTCGTCAACATCGCGTCCATCGGCGGCATCCGCGCGTTCCCGGGCGTGGGCTGGTACAACGCGACGAAGTTCGCGGTCGTCGGCCTCTCCGAGGCGCTCTCGCTGGAGACGGCGCCGCTCGGCATCAAGGTCACCGTCGTGGAGCCGAGCGGGTTCCGCACCGACTGGGCGGGCCGCAGCGCCAACGACGCGACGACGCGCATCGCCGACTACGCCGACACCGCGCACACCAACCAGGGCACGATCCGCGGCTACAGCGGCAAGCAGCCGGGCGATCCGGTGCGCGCGGCGGCGGCGATCATCGCGGCCGTCGAGGCGCCCGAGCCGCCGCTGCACCTGCTCCTGGGCAAGGCGGCGATGCGCGGCGCGCGGTGGAAGCTCGACCTGCTGAAGACGAACTTCGACGCCTGGGCGGCGACGACGGAGGGCGCGGACTTCCCGGAAGGCAGCTGACGTGCGCCTTGCGGCTCCGTCATCACGCACGGCGGTCGCACGCGGCTGACGCGCATGCATTGACGTAGGTGCCGGAGCGCCCGAGAATGGGCGCTCGCTCCGGCCGCATCGCGGGGCGTTCGCGCCCCGCGACCGCGGGGCCTGCTGCCGGTGACCGGGCTCCGCCCGCGGAGCCAAAGCCCAGGAGGTACCGCGTGTCGTCACGGTCGGTACGTTCTCGCGCGTTCCCGCTGGCCACCCTCCTCGCGCTCGCCGCGTCGTGCACCGACGCGCCGACGGCGACTCCCACGCTCACCCCGGGCGACGCGCCGGCGCTCAACGCGACCTCGGACTACGCGCAGTCGATCGGCTTCCGGCGCGCGGTGACGGCGGCCGGCGTGCGCGAGCACCAGGCGGCGTTCCAGGCGCACGCCGACGCCAACAGCGGCACGCGCGTGACGGGCACGCCCGGCTTCGAGGCGTCGGTCGCCTACGTCGCGGCGCGCGCGGCCGCCGCCGGCTACGCGGTCACGATCCAGCAGTTCCCGTTCGAGTTCAGCGGCGACCGCACGCCGCCGATCCTGCAGCGCATCTCGCCCAATCCCACGACGTACGTCGCGGGTACCGACTTCGTGACGATGAGCTACTCGGGCAACGGTGACGTCACCGCGCCCGTGTACGCCGTCGACCTGCAGATCCCGTCGACCGGCACGCAGAGCAGCGGCTGCGAGGCCGCCGACTTCGCGGGCTTCCCGGCGGGTGCGATCGCGCTCATCCAGCGCGGTGGCAGCAGCGTGACGCCGGGGTGCACCTTCGCGACGAAGGCGCAGAACGCGCAGGCCGCGGGCGCGGCGGGCGTGATCATCTTCAACGAGGGCAACACGCCCGACCGACTGGGGGTGCTCAGCGGCACGCTCGGCCCGGGGTCGGGCGTCACGCGGCCCGTCGTCGGCACGACGTTCGCCGTCGGCCAGTCGCTCGCGAACGGCGTCCTGAACGGGTCCACCGGCGTGACCGCGCGCGTGCGCGTGGACTTCGTCGTCGAGCAGCGGACGGGGAAGAACGTGATCGCCGAGACGCCGGGCGGCGACGCGGAGCACGTCGTCGTCGTCGGCACGCGCCTGGACGGCGACGCGCGCGGGCCGGCCATCAACGCGACCAGCGGCGCCGCGGCCGCGCTCGAGATCGCGGAGACGTACGCCGCGCAGGAGCGGTCGCCGACGAACCGGGTGCGCTTCATCTGGTTCGGCGGGATGGCGGAGGGGCTTCTCGGGTCGACGTACTACGTCGGGCAGCTGTCATCCGCGGACCGCGGCCGCATCGCCGCGATGTTCGGCATGGAGGCGCTCGGGTCGCCGAACTTCGGCCGCTTCGTCTACGACGCGCCCACGGGGCCCGCCGGCTCGGCCGCGATCGCGACACTGCTGACCGAGTACTTCGGGCAGGCGGGGCTGGCCAGCGAGCCGCGCGACGTCTCGGCGCCGTTCGCGACCGACCACCGGCCCTTCGCGGACGCGGGGATCCCGTTCGGCGGCGTCTACGGCGGCACGTTCGAGATCAAGACGCCGGCGCAGCAGGCGGTGTACGGCGGGACGGCCGGCGTCGCGTTCGACCCGTGCTACCACCTCGCGTGCGACACGTTC
>CBHYLO010000257.1:0-6498 GCA_966128675.1 uncultured bacterium
GCGCGGTGGGCGGGGCCGGGAGCGCAGGCGGCGGTCGGAAGGGTCCGACGCCCGCGCGGCCCCAGCCGGCGGTGCCGGCGCCGGCCCCGCCCACCCGCGCCGAGGCGGCCGCGGCGGCGATGCCGGCGCCCGCGGGCGCCGCCTCCTCCGCGAAGCCCGCCACCGGCGCGGCGCTCGTCGCCCTCCTCGAGACCGGGATCAGCGGGATGGCGAGCCTGTCCGCCTCGCTCGCCGGCTCGACGCAGGCCGAGCCGGCCGTCCCGGTGGACGCTGGGGTGGCGGCGGCGCCGGCCGCCCCGGCCCCGGACGACGCGGTGATCCCCGTCGAGCGACTGGTGTATCGTGGACGCGCCGCGCTGGAGCGCGCGCGCGCCGTGCGCGACCAGCTGCGCGCGAGCCCGCCGCCGCCGGACGCGGCGCTGCTCGACGAGCTGTACGACCTGCTCGACCTGATCGCCGTCGACTGACCCTCGACGGCGTCGTTCCCGAATCGACACGCATCGATGCGACCTGATTGGCGGAGCGCGCTCGGCCTCGCGCTGAGCGCGCTCCTGTTGTGGTGGGCGCTGCACGACGCGCCGCTCGGGCAGGTGTGGGCCGTGCTCACGCAGTCCGACTGGCTGCTGTTCGCCGCGGCGACCGCGGTCGGCACCGCCATCTTCCCGATCCGCGCGCGCAAGTGGCGCACGATCCTGGAGCCGGTCGCGTCGCGCATCGCGTTCGGCCCGCTGTGGCGCGCGACCGCGATCGGGATGATGGTGAACAACGTCGTGCCCGCGCGCGCCGGCGAGCTGGCGCGCGCGTTCGCGCTCACGCGCGAGGTGCCGCGCGTCGCCTTCCCCGCGTCGCTGGCGTCGCTGGCGGTGGACCGCGTGTTCGACGCGATCGTGCTCCTGCTGCTGATGTTCGGCGCGCTGCTCGATCCCGCGTTCCCGCCGGACGTGCGGCTCGCGGGCCAGTCGGTGCCGATGCTGGCGCGCGGCGGGGCCGCCGCCGTCGTCGTGCTGCTGGTGGGGCTCTACACGTTCATCGCGCTGCCGCACCTGTTCGAGGCGGCGTTCCGCGCGGTCGCCCGGCGCGTGCTGCCGCGCGTCGAGGAGCGCGGCGCCGCCGCGCTGCGCGCGTTCGCCGACGGCCTGGGCGCGCTGCGCCATCCGGGGCGCTTCGCCGCGGTGTTCGGGTGGACCGTCGTGCACTGGCTCGTGCACGCGCTCGCGCTCTGGCTCGGCTTCCGCGCCGTGGGCATCGACGTCCCGTACTCGGCCGCCCTCTTCCTCCAGGGGCTGCTCGGCATGGCGGTCGCGATCCCGTCGTCGCCCGGCTTCTTCGGGGTGTTCGAGGGCGCCGCGGTGATGGGGCTCGCCGTGTACGCGGTGCCGTCGACGCTCGCCATCAGCTGGGCGCTGGGCTACCACATCCTGACGTTCATCCCGATCACCGTGATCGGCGCGATCTACTTCGCGCGCCTCGGGCTGCGGCTGCGCGACGTCTCCGACGCCGGCGGCCCGCCCGGCGGCCCCTCGCTCGCCGCGCGCGTCGGCGAGCGCCCCGCCTGACCGCGCCGTGACCGACCGCGCGGTGCGCGAGGCGCACGTCGTCGCCCAGGCCAAGGTCAACCTCTTCCTGCGCATCCTCGCCCGCGAGGCGTCGGGCCACCACCAGCTCGAGACGCTCTTCCAGCGGCTGGAGCTCGGCGACGACGTGCGCGTGCGCGTCGGCGTGTCGGGGCGCGCGCTGGACTGCGGCGGCGCGGACGACCTGGGCCCCGCGGAGCGCAACCTCGCCTGGCGGGCCGCGGAGGCGTACCACGCGGCGACCGGCTGGCCCGACGGCTGGGCGATCGAGATCGGGAAGCGCATCCCCGTCGGCGGGGGCCTGGGCGGCGGGAGCGCGGACGCGGGCGCCGTGCTGCGCTGCCTCAACGCGCTCGCGCCGCGGCCGCTCTCGGCCGGCGAGCTGCTGGCGCTGGCCGCGCCCCTCGGCGCCGACGTCCCGTTCCTCGCGACCGAGGCGCCGCTGGCGCTCGCCTGGGGGCGCGGCGAGCGGATGCTCGCGCTGCCCGCGCTGCCGTCGCGCCGCGTGCACCTGGCGCTGTTCGGCGAGGGCGTGTCGACGGCCGCGGCGTACGCCGCGCTGGCGGCGCACCGCGGCGAGGCCGCGCGCCCACGCCCGATCCTCTGGACGCCGGACCGGCTGGCGCGCTGGGACGACGTGGCGCTGGTGGCGACGAACGACTTCGAGGAGGTCGTCTTCCCGCAGCGCGAGGACCTGGCGGCCGTGCGGCAGATGTTCGACCAGGTGACGCGCCGCGTGGACGCGCTGCACCACACCGACGGCGAGCCCGCGCGGCGCGACCCGGCCGGCGGCGACACGGCGCCGATCGCGCTCATGTCGGGCTCGGGGGCGACGGTCTTCCTCCTCACGCCGCTCGACGGCGTGGAGGTGGTGTTCGAGGTGCGCGGCCCGGGCGCGGACGACGCGGACGCCGCGGGCGATGCGGACGCCGACGATGACGCGGCCGTCACGGCCGACGACACCGATGACGCCGAGGATGCCGACGCCGACGCGGCGGCGGGCCGGGCGCCGCGCGGCTTCGCGATCGTCCAGACGCGCACCGCCACTCGCGTTGCTCCGGTTTCCGTGAGCGGCTAGACTTCGCCCCGCTTGCCCCGTCGTTCAACGGCAGGACCCCGCACTTTGGATGCGGTGATCGTGGTTCGAATCCACGCGGGGCAATCCCGACGTTGCAGCACGCGCGGCCGCGTTCCGGCGGCGGCGCGGCACTCCCTGGAGATCCCTGGTGGCTTCCCAAGTGCTTTCCAAGCCCGCCGCGGTCGAGACCACGACGCCCGCGAAGCCGGGCTACAAGCTTCTCTGCGGCACCGGCAACCGTCCGCTCGCGGAGGAGATCAGCCGCCAGCTCGGCCTCGAGCTGACGCGGGCGACCTGCAACCGGTTCGCGGATGGCGAGATCTTCGTCCGCCTCGACGAGAACATCCGCGGGGCGGACGTCTTCATCGTGCAGCCGACGAACCCGCCCGCCGAGAACGTGATGGAGCTGCTGCTCCTGATCGACGCCGCGCGCCGGGCGAGCGCCGCGCGCATCACGGTGGTGATGCCGTACTACGGCTACTCGCGGCAGGACCGCAAGGACCAGCCGCGCGTGGCGATCGGCGCCAAGCTGGTGGCGAACATGATCCAGGGCGCCGGCGCGGACCGCGTGCTCGGGATCGACTTCCACCAGCACCAGCTGCAGGGCTTCTTCGACATCCCGGTGGACCACCTGTACGCGCGCCCGGTGCTGGTGAACCACTACCGCAAGAAGAAGCTCGCGGACCTCGTCGTGGTGGCGCCCGACGTGGGCGCGGCGAAGATGGCGCGCGGCTTCGCGAAGCAGCTCGACGCGGGCTTCGCCATCATCGACAAGCGCCGCCCGAAGGCGAACGTGGCCGAGGTGCTGAACGTGATCGGCGACGTGAACGGGCACGCGTGCCTCATCGTCGACGACATGATCGACACGGCCGGCACGGTGTCGGAGGCGTCGCGGGCGCTGATCAAGCTGGGCGCGCGCGAGGTCTACGTCTGCGCGACGCACGCGCTGCTGTCGGGCCCCGCCAGGCAGCGCCTGAGCGAGGCGCCGATCGTCGAGGTGACGGTGACCGACACGATCAACATCGCGCCCGAGCGCCGCTTCGACTCGCTGCACGTGCTCTCGGTGGGAGAGCTCCTCGCGAAGGCGATCCGCTTCACGCACTCGGATCAGTCGGTCTCGAGTCTGTTCGACTGACGGCGGAGGACGGAACGGCGGAGGACGGAGCAGCGGAGGGCGGTACGGCGTGAGACGATGAGGCGGACCCTCGAGCTCGAAGATTCGAGCGCGAAGGGTCCGCCTTTCCGTTCCACGCCCCATCGTCCTCCGCCGTTCCGTCCTCCGCGGTATCGTTTTCCGCCCCATCGGTTTAGCTTGTCCGGCTGCGGGTGAGAGGCGGCCGTCGGCAATCCGGTGCTACGGCTGAGGGTAACCCGTTTTCAGACACAGACTTCCGGATACAAGGACGCCTTCCATGGCGAACACCAACCTCGCCGCCGAGCAGCGCTCGGAGACCGGCAAGGGCGTCGCGCGCAAGCTGCGCGCGGCCGGCCGCATCCCCGCCGTCGTCTACGGGCACAACCGCGCCGCCGAGTCGATCACCGTCGACGCGCGCGAGCTCGAGCGCCTCCTCGGCCGCATCTCGGCCGCCAGCACCGTCGTCGAGCTCGGCCTGGGCAGCGGCACCGCGCGCACGCTGATCCGCGAGATCCAGCGTCACCCGGTCAAGCGCCACATCCTGCACGTCGACTTCCAGGAGCTGGTGGCCGGCGAGAAGGTGACGGTGAACGTGCCGCTCGTCTTCGTCGGCACCGCGATCGGCGTCCGCGAGCAGGGCGGCATCTTCGAGGAGGTCATGCGCGAGATCTCCATCACGGTCGACCCGGCGAGCATCCCGAACCACGTCGACGTCGACATCTCGAAGCTGACGATCGGCCACCCGCTCCACGTCCGCGACCTGCAGCTGCCGGCCGGCGTGACGGTGCTCGACGACGCCGACGCGACGGTGTGCTCGGTGGCCGGCTCGAAGGCCGCGGCCTCGGAGGAGACGACGGCCGCCAGCCCGGCGGAGCCCGAGGTCATCCGCCAGAAGAAGGCCGAGGAGTAACTCGCCCGCCCACCCGGAGCTGCCGTGAAGGTCCTTCTCGGACTGGGCAACCCCGGGCGCGAGTACGAGGCGACGCGCCACAACGTCGGCTGGTGGGTCCTCGACCACCTGGCCGACGTTTGGCGTTTCGACGGCTGGCGGAAGGACGGCGACGCCCTCTCCACCACCGGTCTGGTCGGCTCCATCAAGGTGCGCCTGGTCAAGCCGCAGACGTACTACAACCTCAGCGGGTCGGTCCTCCGGACCTACCTGCGCAAGCCGTTCTGGGCGCCCGCGACCGACCTGCTCGTCGTGTGCGACGACGTCGCGCTCCCGGTCGGCCGCTACCGCCTCCGCCCGCAGGGCGGCGCCGGCGGCAGCAACGGCCTGAAGTCGATCGAGCGCGAGATCGGCTCGCAGAACTACGCGCGCCTGCGCATCGGCACGAAGCCGGTGGACGAGGCGCGCGAGATCGGCAACCTCGCCGACTTCGTGCTCTCGCCGTTCGACGCGGTCGAGCGGCAGGAGGTCGTCGCGCTCCTGCCGAAGCTCGTGGACGCGAGCGAGACGTGGCTGCGGGACGGGATCCTGGCGGCGATGAACAAGCACAATTCCAACGGATAGTCCATGCTCCGCATCGGCATCGTCGGCCTCCCCAACGTGGGCAAGTCGACGCTCTTCAACGCGCTCACCTCGGCGGGCGTCCTGGCGGCGAACTACCCGTTCGCGACCAAGGACCCCAACGTCGGCCGCGTGAACGTCCCGGACGCGCGCCTCGACCGGCTGGCGGACGTCGTCAAGCCGCAGCGCACGGTGCCTGCGGTCGTCGAGTTCGTCGACATCGCCGGCCTCGTGAAGGGCGCGTCGCAGGGCGAGGGCCTGGGCAACCAGTTCCTCGCCAACATCCGCGAGACCGACGCCATCGTGCACGTCGTGCGCTGCTTCGACGACGACGACGTGCTGCACGTGATGGGCGACGTGAACCCGGTGCGCGACCGCGAGGTGATCGAGTTCGAGCTCGCGCTGGCCGACCTGTCGACCGTCGAGAAGCGGCTCGACCGCACGCGCCGCGCGGCCAAGACCGGCGACGCCGAGGCGAAGGCGGAGGTCGCGGTGCTGGAGCGCGCGTACGAGTTCCTGAAGGACGGGCGCGGGCTGTGGGAGGCGAAGCTCACCGATGACGAGAAGGCGACGCTGCAGCCGCTCTCGCTGCTCACCGTCAAGCCGATCCTGTACGCCGCCAACGTCACCGACGCCGAGCTGACGGGCGACGAGGGCGCGCACCTGAAGGCGCTGCGCACGGCGATCGTCGCCAGCGGCGAGCTGGCGAGCGTGGTCCCCTTCTCCGCCAAGATCGAGAGCGAGCTGGCCGAGCTGCCGGCTGAGGACCGCGCGGACTTCCTCGCGTCGCTGGGGCTGGAGAGCGCGGGCCTCGACCGCCTGATCCGCGCGAGCTACGAGCTGCTCGGCCTCGAGACGTACTTCACGGCCGGCGAGCAGGAGGTGCGCGCGTGGACGATCCATCGCGGCGACACCGCGCCGAAGGCGGCGGGCGTGATCCACACCGACTTCGAGCGCGGCTTCATCAAGGCCGACACGGTCGGCTACGACGACTTCGTCTCGATGGGCGGCTGGAAGGGCGCGCGCGAGAAGGGCGCGGTGCGCAGCGAGGGGAAGGAGTACGTCGTGGCGGACGGCGACGTGATGCTGTTCAAGTTCAACGTCTGACCGGTCGCGGCGTTGGGCCGTCCCCCCCGGGGGGGGGCGCGGCGGGCCGCCGGGGCCCCGGGCCAACTGGGCGTGGGATGGGGCCGTAGGGAAT
>CBHYLO010000258.1:0-6475 GCA_966128675.1 uncultured bacterium
CTGCGCCGCGCGGCCGCCGGGCTGCGGGTCGCGGCCGCGGCCGCGCTCTTCCTCCCCTGGCAGCAGAGCGTGCACGCGCGCGGCGAGCTCACCGCGCTCGGTCCCGCCGACCGCCCGCAGGCCGTGCCGGCCGTCGTCGGCGGGCGCATCGAGCGATGGTTCGTGGCCGAGGGCCAGTTCGTCGCGCGCGGCACGCCGCTGGTGCGGCTCGTGGAGGTCAAGCAGGACTACCTCGACCCCGCGACGCTCGACCGCTACCGGGAGCAGCTCGACGCCAAGCGCGCGGCCGTCGACGCGAAGCGCGACAAGGCGGCGGCCCTCGGCGAGCAGCTCGCGGCGCTGGAGCAGGGACTCGTGCTGGGCCGCGAGAAGGCGCGCAACAAGGTCGCGCTCTACGCCGCGGCGCTCGAGGCGGCGGCCGCCGACTCCGCCGTCGCGGCCGACCAGCTGCGGCGGCGCGAGGCGCTGCACCGCGACGGGCTGGCGTCGCTCAACGACCTGCAGGCGGCGCGGCTGCGGGCGCAGCAGGCGACCGCGAAGGCGGTCGAGAAGCGGCAGGAGCTGGCGACCGCCGAGGTCGAGCAGCGCGCCGTGCGCGCCGAGTACGCGGACAAGCTCGCGAAGACGCGCGCCGACCGCGCCGCGACGCTCGCCGAGGTGAGCGAGGGCACCGCCGACGCGTCGAAGCTCCGCAACGCCGCCGACGCGCTGGCCGCGCGCGCCGCGCTGTACACGGTGACGGCGCCGCAGGACGGCTTCGTCGTGCAGGCGCTGCGTGCGGGGGTGGGCGAGCAGGTGAAGGAGGGCGAGGCCGTCGTGACGATCATGCCCGGACGGCCGCGGCAGGCGGCGGCGCTCTACGTCAGCGGCACCGACGTCCCGCTGCTGAGCCCCGGGCGGCGCGTGCGCCTCCAGTTCGACGGCTTCCCGGCGCTGCAGTTCTCCGGGTGGCCGGCGGCGGCGGTCGGCACGTTCGGCGGCGTGATCGCCGTCGTCGATCAGGTCGCGCGCCCCGACGGCACGTACCGCGTGCTGGTGCGCCCCGACACCGCCGACGCGCCGTGGCCCGCGCCGCTGCGCCAGGGCTCGGGCGTCGTCGGGTGGGCGATGCTCGACGAGGTGCGCCTCGGCTACGAGCTGTGGCGGCGCCTGAACGGCTTCCCGCCCGCGCTGCGCCAGGCGCCCGCCGACGCGGGCGGGGGAAAGAAGTGAGAGAGCGCGCGCATCGTGTCGCCGCGCTCGCGCTCCTTCTCGTCGCGACGTCCGCACGCGCGCAGGACGCCGCACCCGTCGTCGCCTTCGACGCGTACGCGGCGCGCGTGCGCGCGCACCATCCCGTGGCGCGGCAGGCGGCGCTGCTGGCCGAGCAGGCGCGCGCCGAGCAGCAGGTGGCGCGCGGCGCGTTCGACCCGGTGCTGTCGGCGGCGTGGGACCGCAAGACGTTCGGCACCACCGAGTACTACGACTATGCGACCGCCAAGCTCACCGTCCCGACGCCGCTCGGCCCCGACCTCGTGGTCGGCTACGAGCGCGCGGACGGCCGCTACATCAGCCCGGACCGGCGCACCCCGGGCGCGGGGCTCGTGACCGCGGGCTTCTCGATCCCCGTCGGGCAGCGGCTGCTGACCGACGAGCGGCGCACCGCGCTCGCCGTCGCGCGCGCGCTGCGCACCGCGGCGGAGGCCGACCGCGAGGCGGCGGTGAACGAGCTCGTGGTGACGGCGGCGAAGGACTACGCGGCGTGGTACGAGGCCGCGCGCCGCGCCGCGATCGCGGCGGACGGGCTGGGGCTCGCCGAGTTCCGCCTCGAGGCCGTGCGGCGTCGCGTGCGCGCCGGCGAGTCGGCGGCCATCGACACCGTCGAGGCGGCGCTCGAGCTGCGGCGGCGCGCGGTGCAGCGCGCGGAGGCGGCGCAGGCGGCCTTCGCGGCGCGGCTGCTCGCGGAGGCGCACCTGTGGGACGCGCGCGGCGCGCCGCTCGCGCTGCCCGTTGATGCGGCGCCGGCGTTCACACCCGCGCTCGCGCCCGCGGCCGACCCGGCCGACGTCGCGCGCTGGGTCGAGACCGCGGAGCGCGCGCACCCCGAGGTGCGGAAGGCGGCGGGACGCGCCGACCAGACGGAGGCGCAGCGGCGCCTCGCGGCGCAGGGGCTGCTCCCCGCGCTCGAGGTGCAGGCCGTGGCGCTCGCCGACCGCGGCGGGGCGTGGTCCCTGTCGCCGGGCGCGGCGCTCGACGGCAACGCCAAGGTCGGCGCGACCGCGAAGCTGCCGGTGCTGCTGCTGCGCGAGCGCGGGCGGCTGTCGGCGGCGGCGGCGCGCGACGAGCAGCAGCGGCTGGAGCTGGCGCGCGTGCGCCGCGAGGTCGGGATCGCGGTGCGCACGGCGGCGAACGACGTCGCGGCGCTCGACGGGCTGCTGGAGGCGCAGCGCGCGGCGGTGGCGCAGGCGCGCGCGCTCCGCGACGGCGAGCAGCGGCGCTTCGAGGCCGGCGAGAGCACGCTCTTCCTGGTCAACACGCGCGAGCGCGCGGTGCTCGACGAGGAGGCGAAGCTGGCGGCGCTGGAGGCGAAGCGCCTCGTCGCCGCGGCGGCGCTGGACGCGGCGCGCGGCGATCGTTCGTGACGAATCGGTCCTGACGAGACGCGAGGGGCAAGTCCGCTACGCGCCGTCGACGGGCGCGGCCGTCAGCGGCGCCGCGCGCGGCGTGCGACGCACCCGCCGCCGCGCGAGCTGCGCGACGCCGACCGCGATCAGCACGGCGAGGCCGCCCACGGCCTGCGCGACGGTGCCCGCGCGCGCCTGCGCCTTGAACACCGCCAGCAGCGTGATCGCGAGCAGGAAGACGGTCGGCACCTCGTTCAGCAGCCGCGCGTGCAGCGACGTCACCGGCGCGCGGCCCGTCTCCAGCACGTCCACCAGCCGGCCGCAGTACAGGTGGAACGCGCCCAGCAGCGCGACGAGGACGAGCTTCGCGTGCAGCCATCCGGCGCCCAGCAGCGCCGGCTGCACGACCAGCATCCCGGTCGCGAACGCGACGGTCATCACCGCCGCCGGCGTGCAGATGCCGCGGTACGCGCGGCGCTCCATGCCGGCTAGCTGCGCGTGCAGGATGCCGCGGGCGGGCTCCGGACGCGCCAGCGCCTCGACGTGGTTCACGATCACGCGCCCGACGTAGAACAGCCCCGCCATCCACGCCACGACCGCCACCACGTGCAGCGTCTTGAGCCAGAGGTACGCCATCGGTCGCCGCGGCTCAGGCCACCGCGTCGGCGGCCAGCCAGTCGCGCGGCGCCAGCATCGCCGTCAGGCGCGCGCCCAGGCTGCCCTCCGCATGCGTGCCGGGCCGCGGCCAGCTCGCGTGCGGCGGGAGGCTCATCAGCACGCTGTCGGTGCGCGCGTTCGTCTGCAGCCCGAACAGCGTGCCCCGGTCGTGCAGGAGGTTGAACTCCACGTAGCGCCCGCGCCGCTCCAGCTGGAGCGCCCGCTCGTCGTCGCCCCACGGCGCATCGCGGCGCAGCGCCACCAGCGGCGCGTACGTGCGGCGGAGCGACGTGCCCACCGCCACCGCGAGCGCGTGCAGCGCGCGCGCGTCCAGCGCCGCGTCGTCGGGGCGCACGTGGTCGTAGAAGATCCCGCCGACGCCGCGCCGCTCCTGCGTGCGGTGGCGGTTCACGAAGTACTCGTCGCACCACGCCTTGAAGCGGCCGTGCAGCCCGGCGCCGAACGGCGCGCACAGGCTCGCCAGCCGGCGGTGGAAGAACGCCGCGTCCTCGGCCTGCGGATACATCGGCGTGAGGTCGGTGCCGCCGCCGAACCAGCGGTCCAGCGGAGCGCCGCGCTCGTCGGTGAGCTCGAAGAAGCGCACGTTGAGATGCACGGTCGGGATGCGCGGGCTGCGCGGATGCACCACCACGCTGACGCCGGTGGCGAAGAAGCGCACCTCCTCCGCGCGCACGTCGCGCACGCCCAGCCGGTGCAGCGCCTCGCGCGGCAGGACGCCGTGCACCGTCGAGCGGTTGACGCCCGCCTTCTCGAACGTCTCGCCGTCGACGAGCAGCCGCGACACGCCGCCGCCGCCGCCGTCGCGCTCCCACGGCTCCTCCACGAAGGCGCCGCCCCGATCGAGCGTCGTGAGCAGCGTGGTGATGTCCTCGTGCACCGCGACCGTCCACGCGGCGGCGCGCGTGCGGTCGGCCGGCGCCGCGGCCGGCGGCTCGTACGCGACGCCCGGCATCAACAGCAGGGTGGCCATCAGCGCTCCTCCGGCGCGTCCTCGCGCCACTGCTGCACGGTCTCGACGAACGCGCCCACGTTCTCCACGGGCGTCTCCGGGAGCACGCCGTGCCCCAGGTTGGCGACGTGCCCCGCGCCGCGCAGCCCGCCGAGCATCGCGCGCGTGCGGCGGCGCACGGTCGCCGCGTCGCCGAACAGGTGGCACGGATCCAGGTTCCCCTGCACCGCCACGCGCATGCGGTCCGCCAGCCGCCGCGCCTCCTCGGGGCGCACGTGCCAGTCGGCGCCCAGCGCCGTGGCCGACGTGGCGGCGGCGATGGCCTCGGCGTGCATCCACGCGCCCGGCGCGAAGACGATGACCGGCGCGCCCGCCGCGGCGGCGCGGCGCGTGGCCCGCGCCAGGTACGGCAGCGCGAACCGCACGAAGTCGTCGGGCCCCAGGTGGCCGGCCCACGAGTCGAACAGCTGCACCGCCTGCGCGCCCGCCCGCACCTGCGCGACCAGGAAGTCGCCTACCGCGTCGGCCAGCCGCGCCAGCAGCGCGTGCGCCACGTCGGGCCGCTCGGTCAGCATGCGCTTGGCGACCGCGAACTGCTTGCTCCCCACGCCCTCGAGCATGTACGCCGCGAGCGTCCACGGCGCGCCCGCGAACCCGATCAGCGCGGTGCCGGGCGCCAGCGCGCGGCGCGTCTCGCGGAGCGCCTCGAGGTGGTACCAGAGGTCCGCCTCGGGCACCACGGGGCGCAGGCGCTCGACGTCGGCCATCGTGCGGATCGGGTCGTGCAGCTGCGGCCCGACGCCCTCGTCCACCGTGAGCCGCATCCCCATCGCGTGCGGCACGACCAGGATGTCGCTGAAGATGATCGCCGCGTCGACGCCGTAGCGGCGCACCGGCTGCAGCGTCACCTCCACCGCCAGCTCGGGCGTGCGCACCATCGTCAGGAAGTCCGCGCGCGCGCGCACGGCGCGATACTCCGGCAGGTAGCGCCCGGCCTGGCGCATCAGCCACACGGGCGGCCGCGGCACGGCCTCACGGCGGAGCGCGCGCAGCAGCAGCGGCTCCGCGGCCGGCGTGGGCGATGCGGGCGGCGCCGCGAATGGCGCCTCCATCGTGAGCAGGGTCGCCATCAGACGGGGCCTCCTCGTGGTAGGGCCATCGCCGCGTGCGCGTCGTGCGGCGCCACGGACGTCGGGAACAGGCGCGCGAGCGCCGCGACCAGCTCCTCCAGCGACTCGCCGCGCGCCACCGCGCCGCGCAGCTCGACCATCGGCCGCGCGAGCACCTTGGCGACGATGCGCTCGGCCGTGCGCGCGGCGACCACGTCGCCCGCCGCGTACGCGACCTCGCGCCGGCACACCTCCGCGATCGCGTGACACAGCGGGCGGATCGCGTCGCGCGCCGACGCGGCGCACAGCCACTCGAGGAACTCCGTCGCCTCCTCCGCGACCAGCGCCTCGGCGTCGGGGACGGACGCCTGCCGCTCGCGCTCCCCGGCCGCGACCGCCGGCCGCAGCGCGTCGAGATCCACCACCACGCACCCGGGCACGCTCCCCACCGCCGGGTCCACGTTGCGCGGCACCGAGAGGTCCACCAGCAGCAGCGGGAAGTGCAGCGTCGCGAAGCGCCGGCGCGCGGACACCAGCGGATCGGCGAACACCAGCGGCCCCGCGGCACTCGTCGCGGCGATCGCGATGTCGGCCAGCGCCAGCTCGCCGTACAGCGCCTCCAGCGGCGCCGCGCGACCGTGCACCGCCGCGGCCAGCGTCCGCGCGCGCTCGGGCGAGCGGTTGAGCACCACGATGTCGGTCGCGCCCAGCTTCGCCAGCTGGCGCGCCACGCGCTCGCCCGTCTTGCCGGCGCCCACCACGACCACCCGCGCGTGGGCGAGCGATCCGAAGCGCCGCGCCGCGAGGTTCGCCGCCTCCGCGCCCACCGAATGGCGGCCGCTCGACAGGCCCGTCTCGGTGCGCACGCGCTTCCCGACGCGCAGCGCGTGCTCGAACAGGCGGTGCAGCACCGAGCCCGCGGCGTGCGCGTCGCGCGCGTGCGCGTTCGCCTCCCGCAATTGCCCCAGGAGCTGCGCGTCGCCGAGCACCTGCGACTCGATGCCCGCCGCGACGCGGAAGAGGTGGTGCACGGCCTGCACGCCGGTGCGGCGGCGCGCCACCCGCAGCAGCTGCCGCGCGCCCACGACGTTCCCCATCCACGCGCGCGCGAGGGCGGCCAGGTGCGGCTCGAGCGC
>CBHYLO010000259.1:0-6472 GCA_966128675.1 uncultured bacterium
CAGCCGATCACCTGCCCGATCAACCTCGCGGCGTTCGACACGCTGACGGGCGTCCCGGGCATCCGGAACGGCCAGGCGGTCCTCCGCGCGCGCGTCACGGGCACGTTCCCGGGCACGACGCAGTCGGCGACGCAGATCGCGCAGTTCACGCAGACGCTGCAGATCCGCAACCTGAGCGGCTTCTTCGTCCGCGTGACGAACACGCCGTCGGCGGCGCAGGCGGCCGTCAACGCGCGCGGCACCGCGCAGGGCCCGGACGGCCGTAACTGGCTCGCCGGCTCGCTGACGTTCACGATCCTGCCGGTCTCGTTCGAGGCGCCGGGCACGGGCAACAACCTGACGCCGGAGATCACCGTCACGCTGACGGATGCGAACACGGCGTTCGGCGCGCTGCAGCGCCAGCAGACGGTCACCGCGTCCACGACGGGTGCGACGACCGTGACGTTCGCCGGTCAGACGGCGACGCAGCCGAGCGGTGTCGCGGCGGGTGCCGCCGGCACGACGGCGGGTAACGTCTCGGCGCGCTCGATCACGGCGTCGGCGACGGTCCAGAACATCGATGGTTGGACGTCGGGCCCGGCCGGGACCACGGTCTCGGTGAGCGGCATCGGCTTCAACACGACGGCGGCGTTCCAGACGCTGTCGGCTCAGGTCAACGGCGCGATCCAGCCGCTGAACACGGGTGCGCAGAACCAGTTCCCGGGTTCGTTCAACCTGAACATCGACAACACGGCGCCGCAGCCGGCGACGACGTTCAACGTGCTCGCCGCGAACTTCACGGCGATCCCGGGCTCGCAGGTCGGCTTCATCGGCGGCGCGTTCAACGTGAACGACCCGGCAGTGGGCTTCGCCAGCCGTAACTTCGGTCCGACGTTCGCGGGTGGTCTGACCACGAACAACGACTTCGGCGGCGTCGACCGCGTGACCACGACGTACTTCGCGCAGCTCATCGCGAACCTGTCGTCGCTCACGGCTGCGAACGTCTTCACGGGCGGCACGCAGTTCACGAACGGCTCGCAGCTCGCGGCGGCGAACCAGAACACGGCCTACGCGGCGATCGCCCGCTTCACGGACGTGCTCGGCAACAGCCGCAACCAGCTCGTCGAGCAGGGCGCGATCACGCTCGACGCGAACGGCCAGATCTCGGCCCAGGGCACCGCGGTGACCTTCGGCGTCGACCTCTCGGCTCCGACGCTCTCGGTCCCGAACGCGTCGACGATCAGCGGCGTGGTCGTGAACCAGATCAACACGGCGACGGCTCCGAACTCGATCTCGCTCGCCTACTCGGACGACATCGGCTTCGGCGCGACGCCGATCCAGGTGCTCGGCACGCGCATGGCGCGCGCGGGTGAGAACCCGGCCGCCGGCGTGAGCACGTACTGCTTCACCGGCATCGACGGCGCGGGCAACGCGCAGTTCAACACGTCGAGCACGGCGCAGACCGGCTCGGCCTGCGGCTTCGTCTCGATCGCCGGCGCGGCTGCCATCAACCTCACGAACACGGTGACGGGTCAGTACGACTTCCGGATCCGCACGCGTGACCAGGCTGGCAACCAGAGCACGGAAGTGAACGTCACGCGCTACGTCGACATCGTCTCCCCGGTCGTGGGTGGTGTGTCGCTGCCGCAGACGCTCACGGGCAACGCCCCGGCCACGTTCACGACGGCCGCGACGGACAACCTGGAGCTCGGCTCGGGCTACGCCCAGATCGCCTACGCGGCGAACGCGGCGTACGGCACGGGCAACTTCCAGCTGTCCTACACGCAGGCGCGTGTGACGCTCGGCTCGCCGTTCGGCACGATCACGGCGTCGGTCAACAACTCGATCGCCCTGAACGTCCCGTCGTTCATCCGCTCGGTGACGTTCGCCACGGGTGGCGCGCCGGCCGCGGTGAGCACGGCGAACCTGGCCCAGGCCATCGTCGCGGTCGTTGCGGACGCGGCGGGCAACCAGGGCTCGCAGTCGGTGGTCATCCCGACCGCGAACATCTCGCAGACGGGCTTCGGCGCCACGATCTTCGACACGGGCAACCAGACGTCGGACATCAACGGCTTCGCGGTCACGTTCGCGAACAACGCGGCGGCCTTCCCGAACCAGCTCTCGCTGGGCGCCACGACCAACGCGCCGACCACCGGCACGTTCTCGGTCGCGACGACGGGCCAGGTCAACGCCTTCATCAACCCGTTCGTCCGCGTGGAGCTCTACTACGCGCAGGTCGGCGGTCCGGCGACGTACCAGTTCCTCGGTACGGCCCCGGTGGGTATCGTGACCGACGTGCCGGCGAACGGCGCGACGGGCCGCACGATCACCTCGAACTTCGTCTTCACGCCGGTCGGCACCGCGCTCGCGCAGGGCGTGACGTCGACGACGTCGGTCCAGTACAACGTCATCGCGGTCGGCATCACGGCCTCGGGCGACGCCCTGGTCTCGGCGCCGGTGACGGTGACGGTCATCCAGTAATCCCTCACGGGATCACTGAGTGACGGGGAGGGGCCCCGCCTTCGGGCGGGGCCCCTCTTCGCATCCGCCCCACCCGCACGACCGCAGCGCGCCCCACGACGACAGTTCGCACGACCGCATCGCCACGAGCCCCCGACCGCCGCACAGGCGTCCGGGGGCTCGTCGTGGCCGGCATGGCTGGCATGGCCGGCACGCTCGGGATGTTCGCCGCGCGTTGTCGGCGCGTTCGACGCGCGGTCGCGCGCCGCGCCGGCGGCCGCGGCGGGTGGCGACCGCCGGGGCCCGCGGATAGCTTGCCGCCCGGGCGCCACGCGGTCGTGACGCCACCGTCACAGCCAGCCCGCCCCGCGTGCCTCCGCAGCACTCCTTCCACGTCACGACCTCGGTCGACCTGCAGGAGGTCGACAACGCCGTCAACCAGGCGCAGAAGGAGGTCGGGCAGCGCTACGACTTCAAGGGCACGATCACCGAGATCGAGTTCTCGCGCTCGGAGGCACACATAGTGCTCCGCGCCGCAAGCGACTTCCACATGCAGGCGCTGTTCGACGTGCTGCAGACGAAGCTGATCCGGCGCGGCGTGCCCGTGAAGAACCTCGACGTCGGGGAGCTGCGCCCAGCCGGTGACGACACCGTGCGCCGTGAGGTACGGCTGAAGATGGCGCTCGACGCCGACACCGCGCGCAAGGTGGCCGCCGCGGTGAAGGCCGCGAAGCTGAAGAAGGTCCAGGCGAGCATCCAGGGCGAGCAGGTGCGCATCACCTCGCCCTCGCGCGACGAGCTGCAGGAGGTCATCGCCCTCCTGCGCCGCGAGGACTTCGGCGTCGAGCTGACGTTCGGCAACTTCCGATGACGCTGCACTGACGTCGGTCGCCGGGAGTGGCGCGAAGATGCGCCGCGCCCGGCGCCATACGGTCCCGTTCCGAGCCGGCGGCAGGACGGGCACTTCCACTCCCCGCCACCCGAAGCACCCATGCGCCTGATTCGTCGTCCCCTCGTGGCGAGAACGCTCGCCCCGCTCGCCTTCGCGCTCGTCGCGGCGGCCTGCGACAACTCGTCCGAGCCCAGCACGCCGAGCACGCTCGCCTCGGTCACGACCCTCCCGATCGCCGCCCAGGCGCGGGGCGTGGTGCCGGTGACCGTGCGCGTCACCGCGTCGAACGGCCGCGCGCTCGCCGGCCAGACGGTGACCTTCACGGTCGCCACGGGCGGCGGCGCCGTCGCGCCGTCGACCGCCACCACCAACGACGCCGGCGACGCGACCACGCAGTGGACGCTCGGCGGCACCGTCGGCCCGCAGACGCTGACCGCGCAGGTCGGCTCGCTGGCCCCGATCACCATCAACGCGAACGTCACCGCCGGTGCGCCGGCGACCGTCGCCGTCTCGGCGGGCAACGCCCAGACGGGCGCGGTCAACGCCGCCCTCGCCACGCGCCCGGCGGTCGTCGTGCGCGACGCGGCGAACAACCCGGTCGCGGGCGTGACGGTCAACTTCGCCGTCACCACCGGCGGCGGCTCGGTGCCCGCGGGCACCATCATCACCGACGCGTCGGGCGTGGCCACCGGCCCGCAGTGGACGCTCGGCCCGACGGCCGGCGCGCAGACGCTGCAGGCGACCGTCCTCGCGACCGGCGTGACCGGCAACCCGGTGACGTTCACCGCCACCGCCACGGCCGGCGCGCCGTCGCAGATCCAGGCCAGCACGGCGACGCAGACGCAGACGGCGACCGCCGGCGCGGCGCTCGCCGCCGCGAACCTGCCCTCGGTCACGGTGCGTGACGCGGCCGGCAACCCGGTGCCGAACGTCGCGGTGACGTTCGCCATCACGGGCGGCGGCGGCTCGGGCACGGGGCTGACGGCGACCACCAACGCCCAGGGCGTGGCCACCATCGGCGGCTTCACGCTCGGCAACACGGCGGGCCCGAACACGATCACGGCCACCGCCGCCGGCGTCCCCGGGAGCGCGACGTTCGTCATCACCGGCACCGCCGGCACGGCGGCGTCGGGCACGGTCGCGGGCGGCAACAACCAGGCGGTGCGCGCGGGCAGCACGCTGCAGGTCGGCCCCAGCGTCCGCGTCGTCGACCGCTTCGGCAACCCGGTCGCCGGCGTGACGGTCAACTTCGTCGTCACCGGCGGCGGCGCGAGCCTGCTCGGCGCCACGCAGACGACCAACGCGCAGGGCATCGCCACGGTCGGCGGCGTCACGCTCGGCGCGACGCCGGGCACGGCGACGATCGAGGCCCGCATCGCGGGCGTCACCGCGCCGGTCGTGTTCACGGCGACGGGCCTCGCGGGCGCGCCGGCCAGCATCACGCTGGTGAGCGGCGACTCGCTGACGGTGCAGGCGTTCAAGGCCGCGAGCGCGCCGTTCGTCGTCCAGCTGCGCGACAGCGCGGGCTTCCCGGTGCGCAACGCGACGGTGACGTTCACGATCGCGCAGGGCGGCGGCGGCACGCTGTCGGCGTCGACCGTGCAGACCGACTCGCTCGGCAACGCGCGCGTGACGTACACGGGCACGGGCATCATCGGCACGACGACCGTGACCGCGACGGCCGCCGGGACGACGCTCGAGCCGATCGTCTTCACGATCACGACGGTCCCGAACACGCCGGCGAGCGTGACGGCGACCACGCCGACGACGGTGACCGCCACCGCGGGCACCATCGTCGCCACCAGCCCGACCGTCGTGCTGCGCGACGCCTCGGGCGCGCCGGTGCCGGGCGTGCAGGTGCTCTTCAACACGATCGGCGGCGGCGTGCAGTACCCGGTCGACACGACGGACGCCTCGGGCGTCGCCAGCGCCGGCCAGTGGCAGCTCGGCGGCCAGCCGGGCGAGTACGTCGTCTCGGCGGTCGTGTCGTACCCGGGCGGCAACATCGCCGGCAACCCGGTGCGCTTCACGGCCAACGCGATCGCGGTGCCGACCAACATCGTCATCGCGAAGAGCGCGGGCGACGCGCAGACGGCGGTCGCGGGCTCGATCCTGCCGACGCAGCCGGCGGTGCTGGTGACGTCGAACGGGGCGCCCGTCGCGGGCGTGACGGTGCAGTTCATCGCCAGCGGCGACGGCCTCGCGACGCCGATGTTCGTGCAGACGGACGCCAGCGGCATCGCGCGCACGTCGTGGCGCCTGCAGTCGACCGCGGGCGCGAACACGCTGTCGGTGGTCGTGCCGGGCACCAGCGGCTCGGTCGTCTTCGCGGCGACCGGCCAGTGATGCCGTAGCCCGCACGCGCGGGCAGGGCGACGGGGGGGGGGGCCCCTGGGGCGCGCCCCCCCGGGCGGACCACCCCCCCCCGGGGGTGGGGGGGGGGGGGGGGGGGGACACGAAGCGGCTGCGGTGAACCGTCGCGGAATCACAACGCTGCGCGGTTGCATCGCGTGCGCAATGCGGACGCGCAGTGCGTCACCGCCTCCGAAGAACGTGACACGTCGGAGAGATGGATCCCCGCCTTCGCGGGGATGACGGTGAAAAGCGATCGCGGCGAGCAAGCTCTTGTAGCCCGGGTAAGCGCAGGGCACCCGGGCTACAAAAGCGCCACGCGCACGAAGCCGCACCTAAACCCACGTCCCACTTTCCGCATTCAGCCAAATAACTCACCGCATTCGAGCGATTTGCGCTGAATCAAACGCCGCCGCCGCCGATAACTCGAGCAAGACGCGATCCCGCGTCGAGTACCCAACGCGGTGTCGTGCATGTCGAACCTGTTCCGCTTCTCTTCCCTTTCCCTGCGCGCGAAGTTCGCGTGGATGATCGCCACCCTCGCGCTCGGCCTGGTCGTGTTGACAGGCATCGCGGTGGAACGCAACTACTCCGGCCAGATCGCCGACGAACGCGCCCGGTTGCACACGCGGGTCGGCGCCGCGCTCGTGGTGGTGCAGCGCTACGCCGAGCTGGCGCAGGCCGGCAAGCTGCCCGAGGACGTCGCCCGGCGCGAGGCGCTGCAGGTGATCTCGACGCTGCGCAGCCGCGACGGCACCGATTACCTGTGGGTCAACGACGAGCATCCGC
>CBHYLO010000260.1:0-6458 GCA_966128675.1 uncultured bacterium
GCCCCCGGGCGTTATTGGGGGGGGTGGCGGGTGGGGGCCCCCCCGGGGCGCGGCGCCGCGGGGCGGGGCCGGCCACGGCGGGGGGGCGGCCCGCGCCCCGTCGGCGTCTCCCGGCCGGAAAGTGTGACGCATCCCGCAGTAGCGCGGGTCGCTCCCAGGTGTAGGCTATCGCCTCGTGGTTCGCTCGTCGCCGGCCCGATCGGGCTCCGGCGCCCGCCTGCATGCCCACCCGCCACGCAGGAGACACGCGATGCTCTCCCCGTTCGCGTCCACCGCCGGACACCCGTTCGGCTCGCTCCCAAGGGCCCTCGCCGCGCTGCTCGCGGCCGCCGCGCCACCGGCCGGCGCGGTGGCGCTGCCGCTGGCGGTCCCCGCCACGGTGGCGGCCCAGCCCGCCCAGGGCCCGATCGCCGGCGTGGTCGTCGCCGAGGGCACGCAGCGCCCGCTGGCCGACGCGCAGGTGTCGGTGGAGGGGACCACCATCGGCGCGGCCACCGACGCGACCGGCCGCTTCCGGCTGGTCAACGTCACGGGCCCCACGGTGCGGCTCACGGTGCGCCGCATCGGCTACCAGCCGGCCACCGTCACCGCCCGGGTGGGCGCGACCGACGTGCGCGTGGCGCTACGCGAGCGCGCCCTGGAGCTGAGCCAGGTCGTCGTGACCGGCACGGCCGGCGTGCAGGAGCGCCGCGCCATCGGCAACGCGGTGTCGACGGTCAAGGTGACCGAGGTCGCCGCCACGCAGCCGGTGCGGAACGTCTCCGACCTGCTCACCGGCCGCGCCTCCGGCGTCAGCGTCATCGGCAGTTCGGGGCAGGTGGGCACCGGCTCGCGCATCCGCGTGCGCGGCGCGTCGTCGCTCTCGCTCTCCAACGACCCGCTGATCTACGTCGACGGCATCCGCGTCGACAACGCGCAGGCGAGCGGCCCCACCAACCAGGCGTTCGGCTCGGCCTCCGTGTCGCGCTGGAACGACTTCGATCCCGACGACATCGAGAGCATCGAGGTCATCAAGGGACCGGCGGCCGCGACGCTCTACGGCACCGAGGCGTCGAACGGCGTCATCCAGATCATCACCAAGAAGGGCGCCGCGGGGCGGCCGGCGTGGAACGTCTCGATCCGCCAGGGCGCCAACTGGCTGCCGGGATGGAAGTCGGGCGACGGCTACTACGTGAACTACGGCACCGTGCCGCGCGCGGGCTCGACGACGGCGTTGGACACGGTGACCATCTCGGCGATCCAGCTCAACGACTCGGTCAACGCGCGCTTCGGCCACGACATCTTCCGCGTCGGGCGGCTGCAGGACTACCAGCTGAACGTCAGCGGCGGCACCGCGGCGCTGCGCTACTACGTGGGCGCGAACCGCGAGGAGGCGCAGGGCGTCGAGCGCATCAACCGCCTGCAGCGGACGAACTTCCGCGCCAACGTGAGCGCGTCGCCCAACCGCAATACGGACGTCACCGCGACGTCGGGCCTCGTCACGGGGCGCACCTACCTGCCGTACGAGTCCGGCGGCGGCGGCGCGACGTGGGCGACGTACTTCTCGTCGCCGAGCTTCCTCTACACCGGTCGCAACGCGGGCAACCCGCAGCTCGGCTTCCGCAGCGGGCCGCCGGACATCTACTACCAGGCGTACAACATCTTCCAGGACGCCGACCGCTTCACCAGCAGCCTGCAGGTGACGAACCGGCCGGCGTCGTGGCTGGACCACCGGCTCATCCTCGGCCTGGACCGGCTGGTTGAGGACAACCAGACGCAGGCGCCGCGCAACGAGCAGCTGTTCGCGACGTACGCCGCCTTCTCCGAGGTCGGCGGCACGACGCAGGGCGCGCTGTCCGTCGGCACGCGCAACGTCGGCAACATCACCGCCGACTACGCGCTGAACGCGAAGTACACCCTCGGGGCGGGGTGGGCCGGCGTGACCTCCGCCGGTGGACAGTACTACGGCCGCCGTACCCGGGTCCGCGCGGCGTCGGCGACGGGTTTCCCGGCGTCGGGCATCCTCGCGCTCAGCGCCGCGACCGTGCAGCGCCTCGACCAGGACGATCTGTTCGACAACAACACGCTCGGCGGCTTCGTCCAGCAGCAGATGATCTGGAACGACCGGCTCTTCCTCACCGGAGCCGTTCGCCGCGACGACAACTCGGCCTTCGGCACCGACTACCCGGCCGTCACCTACCCGAAGCTCAGCGCCTCGTACGTCGTCAGCGAGGAGCCCGCGCTCAACATCCCGAAGGTGTTCAGCACGTTGCGGCTGCGCGGTGCGTACGGCGGCAGCGGCCTGCAGCCGGGCGCGTTCGACGCGATCCGCACGTACGCAGCCTCGGGCGGCTTCCTCACCCCCAGCAACGCCGGCAATCCGGACCTCGGCCCCGAGAAGAGCACGGAGCTGGAGCTGGGCCTCGACGGCGGGCTGGTGGACGACCGCTACGGCTTCGAGCTGACGTACTACGCGGGGAGCACGCGCGATGCGATCCTGTCGCGCCAGGCGCCCCCGTCCAACGGCTTCCCGGGCTTCCAGCTGTTCAACGCCGGGCGCGTGGACCGCAACGGCTTCGAGTGGGTGCTCCGCGCCCAGCCGATTCGCGGCGAGCGGCTGACGCTCGACCTGGGGCTCAACGGCAGCACGAACAAGTACGAGATCAAGTCGCTCGGCCCGGCGAACACCGTCTCGCTGTCGAGCAACGTGCAGCACGTCGTCGGCTACGCGCCGGGCGCCTGGTGGGACCGTCGGATCGTCAGCGCCGACTACAACGCGACGACGAAGCGCGCCACTAACCTGCGCTGCGACGACGGCCAGGGCGGCGCGGTGGACTGCGCGACGGCGCCGCGCGTCTTCCTCGGCAACACGGTGCCGACGAAGGAGGGGTCGTTCAACGCGGCGCTGTCGTTCCTGACGAGCTGGCGCCTCAACGCGTTCATCGACTACCGCGGCGGCTACAAGAAGCTCGACGGCAACCTCCGCGTCCGCTGCGGCGCCTTCTCGCTGTGCCGCGAGCTGTACTACCCCGACGAGGTGCAGGACAAGACGTACCTGGCGGCCGTGCAGGGCGGCACCGCCTACACGTACCACCTGATCCGCGACGCGGACTTCATGCGCTTCCGCGAGCTCTCGCTGACGTACACGCTGCCCCGCGCGGTGGCGCAGCGGTTCGGGGGCACGGGCGCCGGACTCACGGTCGCCGGGCGCAACCTGGCGCTGTGGACCGACTACACGGGGCTCGAGCCCGAGGCCTCGTTCAACGGCGGCACGCGCGGTGGTGCGTTCGGTCAGTGGGAGCAGAACGTGATGCCCCAGACGCGCTCCGTGATCGCGACCTTCAACCTCACCTTCTGATGATGACGCCCCACACGCATACCGCCGCCGGCCGGCGACAGGGCGCGCGCGGCGTCGTCCGCGCAGTCGTGCTGGCGTGGCTCGCGGCGGCCACCGCCGGCTGCAGCGACACGGTGGACCGGCTGCTGAGCGCCACCACCCCGAGCCGCCTCGGCGAGACGTCGTTCCTCGTGCCGCAGAACGCGCCGCTGGTCGTCGCCAGCGCGATCGCCGACTTCGAGTGCGCGTACGGCGCCTACGTCGTGGCGAGCGGCCTCGCAGCGGGCGAGCTGTACGACGCCTCGCAGACCGCCTCGCGCTGGTCGTACGACCGCCGCGAGGTGCTGCCGGCGGAAGCGCACTACTCGACCTTCGGGTGCGAGGCGATCGGCGTCTACACGCCGATCAGCACCGCGCGCTACACGGCGGACCAGGCGCTGGCGAAGCTCGACGAGTGGACGGACGCCGACGTGCCGAACCGCGCGCGCCTGCGCGCGACCGCGGCGCTCTACGCGGGCTACTCGTACCTGCTGCTGGCCGAGGGCTTCTGCACGGCGGCGGTGAACCTGGGACCGGAGCTGACGACCGCGCAGCTGCTCGACTCGGCCGAGGCGCGCTTCACGACGGCGCTCGGGCTGGTGACGGCGGCGGACTCGGTGGTGCGCTACGGCGCCTCCGTGGGCCGCGCCCGCGCGCGGCTGTACAAGGGCAACCGCACGGGAGCGGCGACCGACGCGGCCATCGTGCCGGTGTCGTTCGTCCTGAATGCCACCGCCGACAACAACAGCGGCCGTCGCAACAACCGCGTCTTCGCGCAGAACAACGCGTCCAACACCGGCGTGACCATCGCCACGCCGTACCGCACGCTCACGGTCGCGGGCGCGCCCGACCCGCGCGTGCGCGTCACGAACCAGAACCGCCTGGCGGGCGACCAGATCAACCAGCTCTGGACGCAGAACAAGTACGCGTCGCTCACCGCGTCGCTGCCCATCGCCACGGGCGTGGAGGCGCAGCTGATCCTCGCGGAGGCGCAGGGCGGGGCGCAGGGCGTCGCGACGCTCAACGCGCTGCGGGCGCGCGCAGGCGTGGCGCTGCCGGCGCTGACGGCGGCCGAGGCGGCGAGCTTCCAGGCGACCGTGTACGAGGAGCGGCGCCGCGAGCTGTTCCTGCAGGGGACGCGCTGGTACGACCTGCGGCGCGGCAACCTGACGCTCGATCCGGCGACCGGCACGACCTACGCCAAGGGCGGGAGCTACGGCGCCCAGCGCTGCTGGCCGCTGCCGGACATCGAGCGCGCGGCGAACCCGAACCTCGGCGGGTGAGAGGGGCTGCCTCGAACGGCATGCGCAACGAAGCACTCTGAAAAGACCGGATAAGTGCGGATGGCTCCGTGTGGCGGCGAGGGATATCGCACCACACCGAGCCATCCGGCGTGGGCCGCGGGGGGGCGCCCGGCAACCCCCACCCCCCCTCCCCCTGCCGCCGTTACCCGCCGTTCTCAGATTGCTTCCTTGCAGATCGCCGTTCGCCGTTCGGGCCCGGCGTGCGGACGCCTCAGCGCGGCCCGCCGAAGTGCAGCGCGAACAGCAGCGAGAAGCGGGAGTCCGCGCCCTCCAGCCCGATCGGGATGGTGACGGCGGGCCGCGCGGTGAAGCGGTCGTTGAACGTGAGCCCCGCGCCCAGGTCGAGCGCGCCGTACGAGTCCGTGCTCGTGTTCTCGACGTCCGAGTCCTCGCGCGACACCTTGAAGCGGTCGTAGATCAGGCGCAGGCCGCCGAACGGCACGAGGTTCACCGCCGTCGACAGGCCGATCGGCGCGCCGATCGAGAAGCCGGCGGTCGCGAGCAGGCGGCGCGACTCGAAGTCCACGCCCGAGATGCGCCGGTCCGGCCCGAGCTGATAGCCGAGCGTCGCGATGGGGCAGAACTCGGCCGTCGGCGCGCGGCGGCGGCTCGGCGTCCCGATCGGCACCTGGTAGCCCAGCGTGCCCTGGATGGTGGTCGCCGACTCGTCGATGTTGTCGAAGTCGTCGAGCGTCACGCCGACGCCGCCGAACGGGCCCGCGGCCTGCCCGAACAGCAGGTCGGCGCCGAGCGTCGTCTGGTCGTTGCCGGTCCCGAGGATGCCGCCGACGCGGACCGGGTGCGTGTTGAAGGAGGCGGCGCCGGTGCAGGTCTGGGCGGCGGCGCGGGCGGCGGGCAGCAGGACGGCCGCGGCGAGCAGGCAGGCGGAGAGCCGCGTCCGCGGCAGGGGACGGATCATGGGCATGGGGTGCTCCGACGGGTCATGGGCGCGATCCCGGCGCGCCACGAGCGCCTCGTGGGGAACGCCGGCTGCAGCGCTGGCGTAGGCAGATCGCGCGCCCGCGGCGTCGCCGGAGCGTGATCGCCGGCACGTTCCCGGGGGCCTGGCATCGCCCCGCCGTCGGCCCGCCGGCCGGACCGCGCCTGGACGGGTGCTTGAACAGCGTTCGGTCGGGCGCGATCTTTCCGCGTCAGGCATGTGAATTCCTTCACAAGACCCATTTAGGAGGCGTCGCGGTGAAGATCGCCGTGTGCATCAAGCGGGTGCCGGTCATGGAAGTGAAGTTCGCGATCGGCAAGGACGGCGCGAGCGTCGACGAGACCGGGTTGAAGTACGACGTCAACGATTTCGACCTGTGGGCGGTCGAGGCCGCGCTGCAGCTCAACGAGAAGAACGCGCCCGGCGAGGTCACCGTCGTCTCGCTCGGCACCGACGCCGCGCAGGAGCAGATCCGCAAGGCGCTGTCGATGGGCGCCGACAATGGCGTGCTGCTCAAGGCCGACAAGCTGCCCGGCGACGCCTTCGCGGTCGCCGAGGCGCTGGCGGCGGAGCTGAAGGACGGCGGCTACGACGTCATCTTCTTCGGCAAGAAGTCGATCGACGCGGACAACAGCGCGACCGGCGCGATGGTCGGCGAGCTGCTCGGCCTCCCCGTCGTCACCGGCGTCTCGAAGCTCGAGATCGCGGGCGGCAAGGGCACCGCGCAGCGCGCGGTCGAGGGCGGCATCGAGGTGCTCGAGTTCCCGCTGCCGGCCGTCGTCACGGTCGACGAGGGGCTCAACAAGGAGCGCCTGCCGTCGCTGAAGGGGATCATGGCGGCGAAGAAGAAGCCGCTCGA
>CBHYLO010000261.1:0-6457 GCA_966128675.1 uncultured bacterium
CCGGCGGCCCCCCCGCGGCCCCGCCCTCGGGCCGGGGGCGCCCCGCGCCCCGCGCGCGGGGGGGCGGGCTTCGTGGCTGCCCCGGCGCGGGGCGCTCGGCGCTCGATCGGCGCCGCGGTGGTGCGTCGCACGAAGCGCTGCACGTCGTCGGCCGACGCGGCGAGCGCCTCGACGATCGTCTCGCCGCCCACGCGCAGCACGCGCGTGCCGAGGATCACCGCGTCGTCGCCCAGCTCGCGGCGCGCGCGCCCGCCCACGACCGAGAGCTCCGGGCCGCGGAACGTCTGCCGGATCACGTCACGCCGCATGCTGCATCCCTCCGTGCATCTCCCAGGTGCCCGCGCTCTGCAGCGTGACCTGCGGCGGCAGCTCGGCCAGCGACACCACCGGCAGCGCCGGCAGCACGGGCTCGATCAGCCGGCGCACGCCGACCCGCAGCGACGGCGGGACGATCAGCGGCAGCGGGCGCCCGTCCAGCGAGCCGCCCAGCGAGAGGTCGTTCAGGTCGCGCAGCAGCGCCGCCAGCCCGTCGGGCGTGAGCAGCCCCATCGCGGGGTTCTGGCCCTGCATGCCGCGCGGCGAGAAGAGGCCGGTGAGCGCCTGCTCCAGGCGCGGGCCCACCGTGATCCCGCGCACCGCACCGCTCGCGTCGGCGAACAGCCGCGCGATGACGTTGCTGAGCGCGCGGCGCGCGAACTCGCACAGGTGCTCCGGGTCCTTCGTCGAGTCGGCGGCGTCGCCGAGCGCCTCGAGGATCGTGACCAGGTCGCGGATCGGCACGCGCTCCTTGAGGAGGCGCTGCAGCACGCGGTGGAGCGTCCCGAGCGAGAGCTTGTTGGGGATGACCTCCTCGACGAGCGCGGGGTGCGACTTCTTGAGGGTCTCCACCATCTCCTGCACGTCCTGGCGGCCCAGCAGCTCGGCGGCGTTGGCCTTGAGCACCTCGATCAGGTGCGTCGCCACGACGGTCGTCGGCTCGACGACCACGTAGCCGTACGTCTCGGCCTCCTGGCGCCGCGTGCTGGCGATCCACTTGGCCGGCATGCCGAACGACGGATCGACCGTGTCCATGCCGTCGATGGCCTGCACCACGCCGCCGGTGTCGAGCGCGAGCAGGAAGCGCGGCATCACCTCGGCGCGCGCGACCTCGCTGCCGCGCAGCTTGATCACGTACTCGTTGCTCGGCAGCCGCACGTCGTCGCGGATGCGGATGGGCGGGATGAGGATGCCCAGCTCCAGCGCGCTCTGCTTGCGGAGCAGCGAGATGCGCTCCAGCAGGTCGCCGCCCTGCTTCTCGTCGACGAGCGGGATCAGCGCGTAGCCGATCTCGAGCTCGATCGGGTCGATCTGCAGCAGGTCCTTCATCGGGTCCGGCGCGGCCGGCGCGCTCTCGACCGGCGCGGCCTCGATCGCCTCGGCCTCGGTGACCTTGTTCGCGAGCGCCTTGGCCGCCGCGCGGCCCAGCGCCGCGGCGCCGCCGGCGAGGGCGAGGAAGGGCAGCATCGGCAGGCCGGGGATGAGCGCGAACACGCCCAGCACGCCGGCGGTCATGTAGAGCGAGCGCGGATGCGCGCCCAGCTGCTCGCCGACGACCGTGCCGACGCGCTGGTTGCCGCCGGCGGCGGTGACCATGATGCCGGCCGCGGTGCTCGTGATGAGCGCCGGGACCTGCGACACGAGGCCGTCGCCGACGGTCAGGATCGTGTAGTCGGCGGCCGCCTTGGAGAACGGCAGCCCGCGCTGCACGACGCCGATGAAGATGCCGCCGACGATGTTGATGAACGTGATCAGGATCGCCGCGATCGCGTCGCCCTTCACGAACTTCGACGAGCCGTCCATGGCGCCGAAGAAGTCGGCCGAGCGCGCGATCTCCTCGCGGCGGCGGCGCGCCTCCTTCTCGTCGATGAGCCCCGCGCCCAGGTCGGCGTCGATGGCCATCTGCTTGCCGGGCATCGCGTCGAGCGTGAAGCGCGCCGCGACCTCGGCCACGCGCCCGGCGCCCTTCGTGATCACGACGAAGTTGATCGCGATCAGGATCAGGAAGATGACGATGCCGACCGCGAAGTTGCCGCCGATGACGAAGTGGCCGAACGCCTCCACGACCTCGCCGGCCTCGCCCTTGGAGAGGATGAGGCGCGTGGACGAGACGTTGAGCGCGAGGCGGAACAGCGTCGAGATGAGCAGCAGCGACGGGAAGGAGCTGAACTGCAGCGGGTCGGTCGTGTTGAGCGACACCAGCAGCACGACCAGCGACAGCCCGATCGAGAGCGCGAAGCAGAGGTCGAGCAGGATCGGCGGCAGCGGGACGACGAGCAGGCCGACGACCAGCAGGACCGCCACGGCCATGGCGATCTCGCTCTTCTTCCCGCTGGCGCCGCCGGCGGCGGGCATGACGGCGGTGCTCATGCGGCCGCGCTCCCGCCCCAGCCGGCGCCGGCGCGCTGCCGCTGCTTGATCACGAAGGCGAGCACCTCGGCCACCGCGAGGTAGAGCTCACCGGGAATCATCGTCCCGACCTTGACGCTGCCGACGAGGGCGCGCGCGAGGGGGATGTTCTCGACCACGGGCACCTGGTTGTCGAAGGCGAGGGCCTTGATGCGCTCGGCCACCTTGCGTCGCCCGACGGCGAGCACGTAGGGCGCGGGCGCGACCGCAGGGTCGTACTTGAGCGCGACGGCGATGTGCACGGGGTTCACGACGACGACGTCGGCCTTCGGCACGTCCTTGAACATCTGCTGGCGCGCGCGCTGCCGGCCGAGCTGCCGCATGCGCTGCTTCACCATCGGGTCGCCGTCCTGGTTCTTCGACTCCTGCTTGACCTCTTCCTTGGTCATGCGGAGCCCCTGCTCGTGCTGGAAGAACTGCCAGCCGTAGTCGGCGGCGGCCAGCGCGAGGTACGCCATGCCGGCCTTCATCAGCATGCCGATGCTGTACTTGCGCACGATCTCCATCAGCGCGCGCGGCGACTGCATGCCGAGCGTCGTGATGTCGGGCCACGCGGTGCGCAGCACGCTCCACACGGCCCAGCCGACGATCGCCAGCTTGAGCAGCGACTTGAGGAGCTCGACCAGCGACTGCTTGCCGACGATCTTCTTGATGCCCTTGGACGGGTCGATGCGCTCGAACTTGGGCGCCAGCGGCTTGCCGGTGAACGTGCCGCGCGCCTGCACCGCGCCGATGGCGAGCGCCGCGACCGTCATCGCGCCGAGGAACGCGGCCAGCGCACCCATCGTCTTGAAGCCGACGCCGCGGAGCATGCCCACCGCGGCGGGGCCGGTGAGCGCCGTCGCCGTCGAGAAGCCGAGCCCCGAGCCCATGACGTCCTGCATCGCGCGCGCGAGCCCGGGGCCCGTCGCGTTCAGCGCCGCCGCGGAGGCGAGCAGCAGCACGGCCGCGTTCAGGTCCTGGCTGCGCGGGATCCGGCCTTCCTCCGCCGACTCGCGCCGGCGTTGTTCGGTCGGTTCCTCGGTCTTCTCCTGATCGGAATCGCTCATCGCAGCAGCCCCGCGAAGACGGTCTCGATCGTGCCGGCGTAGTGGCCGGTCCACCCGGTGAGCCAGGTGGCGGTGAAGGCGAGGGCGGCGACGAAGGCCGAGAGGCCGACGGCGATCTGCAGCGGGAAGGCGATGGTGAGGACGTTCAGCTGCGGCGCGACGCGCGTCAGCAGGCCGAGCGCCACGTTGCCGATGACCGACGCGGCGACGACGGGCGCGGCGAAGCGCAGGCCGAGCACGAACAGGTGGGCGCCGCTGGCGACCAGCGCGGCCAGCCCGTCGCGCACGTTGACGCTGCTCCCCACGGGCACGGCGCGCAGGCTCTCGGCCAGCGCGTCGAGCATCACGAGGTGGCCGTCGACCGCGAGCATCACGGTGACCGCGAACATCTGGCAGAGCTGCGCGAGCACGTTCGAGCTGGCGCCGTTGAGCGGATCGAAGAGCGCGGCGCCCGAGAGGCCGATGGACGTCGTCATCAGGTCGCCCGCCGTCTCGACCGCGCCCACCAGCAGCGCGGCGCCCAGGCCGAGCGAGAAGCCGACGAGCGTCTCGCCGAGGAAGGTCGTGGGCGTGATGGCGACCGCCGCCGGGTCGCCGGCCGCCGCGGCGGCGGCGTAGGCGGCCGGCGCGAGCAGGATCGCCAGCACCACCAGCAGCGACGTCCGGATGGCGACCGGGATCGTCCGGGCGGAGAAGAAGGGCGCCACCAGCAGCAGCCCGCCCACCCGCAGGGCGAGCAGGACGGCCACGGAGCCGGCGCCGGGCGCGAAGAGGTCGAGCGGCACCGCGCTCAGGAGACCAGGGACGGCAACGACCGGTACAGCTCGGTCGTGTACTTGATCATCAGCTGGAGCGTCCAGGGCAGCGCGATCAGGAAGGTCGCGGCGACCGCGATCAGCTTCGGGACGAACGACAGCGTCTGCTCCTGGATCTGCGTCACCGCCTGGATGACGCTGATGATGAGCCCGATCCCGAGGGCGACGACCAGCATGGGCCCGGCGATCAGCAGGGCGAGCATGATGGCGTTGCGGGCGAGGTCGACGACGAGCTGGTGGCTCACGGCGGCGGGCGGGGCGGGGGGAGCAGCGCGGGACGTGCGGAGGGGGCGGCGGACCCGAGGGCACGCCGGACGACGGGGACAGAGGCAGGCCGGGTGCCAGCGCCCGCGACCGCCATGTCGCGGTTCAAGACGTTGCGAGGCAAGGAGATACGAAAAACGAACGGCGCGCCGTCGGGGCGCGCCGTTCGTTCCGTCCGGCAGGAATTGCCGGGTGCCTGGCGGCGGGATGTGCCGCCGGCCGCCTATCGCGGGGTCAGTGCGTGGCCGGCAGGAGCTGCCGGCTGCCGCCGAAGATCGGGCTCACCGGCAGCCGCTGGCCGGGCTGCAGGCCCTTCTGGAGCTCGTCGAGGGTGGGGGCCGAGCGGGCGAAGGCGGGCCGGTTCGTCGGCGTCGCGGCGGGGATGCGGGCGAGCGCCGGCTGGTCGGCCGCGTTGGCGCACTCGGGGCGGGCCAGCAGCCAGGCCGTGGCCGCCGCCATCACCGGGTCGTCGGCGCCGGGCACGTTGACCTGGCCCGGACCCACGACCGCCTGCTCCGGCGCGATCGAGTCGCCGTAGACCTTCTGGTTGCGGTCGAACATCACGGTCGCCGTGATGTTGAGGAAGGCGCTGTCGGGCGGCAGGTAGACGCCGTAGGGGCCGGTGGTGTAGCCGCCGCTCCAGTCGCCGAACGACCGCGAGGGCGGCTTGCCCGGGCCCTTGAAGGCGAGGACGATCATCTCGCCCGCGCTGGAGGTCAGGTCGCCCTGGAGGATGGCCACCGGGGAGCCCGGCTTGCGCAGCCGGTAGCTGCTGCTGGCGCGGAGCACCTCGAGCGAGTCGTACGGCGCGTCCTGCACGATCGAGACGCTGGCCCCGGTGGTCGTGAAGTAGACGCGGTTCTTGTCCGCGTCCTCGATGCCGAGGAAGCGCCCGTCGCCCAGGATGGGGTTGATGCCGGCGATCATCGCCGCCCAGTAGCCGCCCAGGTTGTTGCGGACGTCCAGGATCCAGCCGCAGGGGCCCGCCTGGTCGAGCTGCCGCACCATCGTCAGGATCGAGTCGGCGCGGCCGATCGGGTTGCGGCCCGTGAAGGGGGAGACGTAGAGGTAGGCGAGCTTCCCCTTCGTGGCGCCGGCGGTCTGGTAGAGCGGGTTGCTCGCCGGCGCGTCGACGCGCCCGGGCGCCACCTCGGGCGGCCAGAAGGCGCTGTGCCGGTCGTTCAGCAGGCGGACGGCGGTGCGGATGCCGGGGTAGGTCTGGGCCGTCGTCTGCGCGCCCTTGGCCGAGTCGGTGGCCGCGGCGCGGAGCTGCGTCCAGTTGATGCGGCTCCGGTAGAGGAAGACCTCCTGCGTGAAGTCGAGCGCGTTCTTCAGGTAGGTCGCGGCGGCCGCCGACATGGCGACGGTGGGCGAGGGCCCGCCGCCGCCGATGGGGTCGAGCGGGTCGGCGCCCTCGCAGGCGGCCACGGCGGCGAGCAGGATGGCGGCGGCGCCGACGGCGCGCGTGGCGCGCGGGCGGCGCGACCAGGGGCGGCGCGGGGACGTGGGCTGGGGCATCGTGCTCTCCGGCGGGCGGTCGGATCGGCGGGGCCGGCGGCGGCCCCGCGCGGGACGCGGCCACGCGGGGCGGGGCGCGAGAATCCCGTGCCGTCACGTGGGCGATCGGAAGAATACCTCGCGTCCGGACGCCGGTTCCGCCAGGGTGGGCGGCGTCGCGCGGGGGCGGCCAACGCCTCCCCGCGTGCGCGCGTAGCTTCCGCGACGGGCGCCGATCGGCGTTCCCTCGTGTCGGCGCCGGTCCCGCCCCGGTCGGCCCGGCGCGCCACGCCACTCGCGCCTTCCTGCCTCCGCATGTCCCTGGCTCTGATTCCGTGGCCACGCCGGGGGCGTGCGGCCACGGTCTCGCCCCTCGCGTGCGGGACC
>CBHYLO010000262.1:0-6443 GCA_966128675.1 uncultured bacterium
GTTCGGGTCCGGCGCGCGAGAACCCGAGCGGCGTTGGCAAGGAGACGATCCGAAGACGTCCGATAACGACGGATGGCTCCGGTGGAGCGCGAGATCCCTCGCCGCCACGCGGAGCCATCCGCTCCTATCCGATCTGTTCCGATCCCTTCCTTGCAGCGGTCGAAGCGGCGGAACGGGGGGCAGAACCCGCCGCCCGCCGCCCGCCGCCCGCCCGCTCTCAGGGCTCGTGCCCCTCCTCGTCGTCCTCGCCGCCGAACACCGGCCCCGAGCCGTCGGTCCCGTTCACGCGCTCGACGCGCAGCGGCACCTTCGTCGTCTGGCCGTTGATCGTCACGGCGACCTGGTACGTCCCCGTCGGGACGAAGCCCGCGCCGCCGCCACGGCCGCCGAAGCCGCCCTGGCCGCGGCCGCGCGAGGCGGCCTGGATGGCCTGGAAGACCTGCGACATCGCGCCCTGGTCCATGCCGCCCGCCGGCGCGCCACCCTCACCGGCCGCCTCGGACGCGCCCTCGCCGCGCGCGCCGGCGCCGCCGCCGCCCGCGGTCTCGCCCGGACGGTCCGTCCAGCGCGGATAGCCCACCGGCTGGATCGTGCCGCGGGCGTTCGCGCCGCCCCCGCCGCCGAAGCCGCCGCCACCACCGCCGCCCGCGCCGAAGCGCGCGGCCAGCTGCTGCAGCGCCTGCGGGCCGCCGTTGAGCGCGTTCTTGATCTGGTCGGCCATCTGCGCCGGGACGATCTTCTCGTTCACCAGCGAGTCCACGACCGCGATCGCGCGGCGCGCCTGGTCGATCGAGTCGCGGCGCTCGGCCGGCGACAGCGTGCGCGCCGCCGGACGGCCGCGCATGTCCCACAGCAGCGTGTGCACGCCCGGCGTGCTCGGCGCGTTCGGGAACGCGCGCAGCGTGTCGCCCATCGGGCCGAGGATCGCGACCTTCACCGGGCCGGTCACGTTCGCGCCGGGGGCGATGCGGTACGACACCAGCGCCCCGTACGCCGGGCTCGGGGCCGCCCAGTACTGGTGGCCGGCGCTCTGGCCCTCCATCGGCACCTCGCCGTACTGGAACGCCGTCTTGGGCGTGAAGACGTGCGTCGCCTTCGCGAGCGTCGCCGTGCTCATCTCCTGCAGCGGCGCCACGTCGACGATCCAGATCGCGCGCCCGTGCGTGCCCGCGATCAGCTCGCGCTCGCGCGGGTGGATGCGCAGGTCGTGCACCGGCACCGTCGGCAGCCCGGTCATGAACGGCTGCCAGCTGCCGCCGCGGTCCAGCGACGTGTAGACGCCGACGTCCGTGCCCAGGTACAGCAGGTCCGGGTTCACCGGATCCTCGCGGATCACGTGCACGAAGTTCGGCCCGCCCGTCGGCAGGTTGGCGGCGATCGAGCGGAAGCTGCGGCCGCCGTCGCGCGTCATGTAGACGTACGGCGTGAAGTCGCCGCGGCGGTGGTTGTCGAACGTCACGTAGAACACCGCCGTGTCCTTCCAGCTCGGCTCGATGCGGCTGACGTAGGTGCCCGCCGGCACGCCCTGGAAGCGGCCCGACAGGTCGTCCCACGTCGCGCCGTCGTTGCGCGTCAGCCAGACCTTCCCGTCGTCGGTGCCCGCGTACAGGCGGCCCGCCTGCACCGGCGACTCGTTCAGCGACACGATCGTGCTGAACGTCTCGGCGCCCGTGGCGTCGACCGTGATGCCGCCCGTCGTGCGCGTCGAGACGCGGATCTTCTCGGCGTCCTTCGTCGTCAGGTCGGGCGAGATGAAGTACAGGTTGTTGCCGCGGTCCGTGCTCTTCAGCACGCGGTTCGCGCCCGTGTAGAACACCCGCGGGTTGTGCCACGACAGGAAGAACGGCGTGTTCCAGTTCCACCGGATGTCGAGGTCCGCCGAGTCGGCGCGCTGGCGCGCGCGGAAGTCGGCGAGGCGGCGGCGCTGGTCCGCCGTCAGCGGCTGCGTCGTGTCCGGCCGCTCGGTGAGGATCGAGTCCTCCCACTGCATGTAGCGGCTGCGCCACTGCGGCTTCACGAGCGCCGTGCGCTCACCCGTCAGCAGGTCGATGCGCGACATGTTGCCGCCCTGCGACTCCGCGTAGACGGTGTTCTGGTCGGTCGGGTCCTGCGCGGTGACGAAGCCGTCGCCACCGGCGACCGTGGCCCACATCGCGTTGGTCACCGGGCCGTTGCGGCGCCGCGACGGGCCGCACCACGAGCCGTTGTCCTGCAGGCCGCCGCACACGCGGTACGGCGTGGCCATGTCGTAGCTGATGTTGTAGAACTGCCCGATCGGGATCGTGTTCAGGAAGTTGTAGCTCCCGCCCCGGTCGAAGCTGATCGCGACGCCGCCGTCGTTGCCGACGATCAGGCGCTGCGGGTCGTTCGGGTCGATCCACATCGCGTGGTGGTCGACGTGGATGCCGACCGTCGCGTTGCGCGCCGTCTTGCCGCCGTCGTCCGAGACCTTCACCGGCGTCGACGACCAGTAGACGCGGTTCGGGTTCTTCGGGTCGACGCGCACCTGCGAGTAGTAGAACGGGCGCACGTTCTCGTTGTTCGTGCGCTCCCACGTCGCGCCGCCGTCCTGCGAGCGATAGAGCCCGCTCGGCTTCGACTGCGCCTTCTTCCCCTTCTCGGCGTTCGGCATCGTGTCCGCCTCGACCATGAGGTACATGGTCTTCGGATCGCTCGCCGCGATGGCGATCTCGATGCGCCCGAGCATGCTCGTCGGCAGCCCGCCGCCCTTCACCGCCGTCCACGACTTGCCCGCGTCGGTCGACTTCCAGAGGCCCGAGCCCGGGCCGCCCGAGTTGAGGAAGTACGGGCCGCGCACGCGCTCGTAGCTCGCCGCCCACACCACGTCGGGGTTCGACGGGTCGAGCTCGACGTCCACGAAGCCGGCCTTCTCGCCGACGCTCTTGGCGAGCGTCCACGTCGCGCCGCCGTCGGTCGTCTTGTACAGGCCACGCTCGCCGCCGCTGCGCCACGCGGGGCCGAGCGCCGCGACGTAGGCGACGTTGGCGTCGCGCGGGTCGACGACGATGCGCCCGATGTGCTCCGACTTCGGCAGCCCGATGAACGTCCAGCTGCGGCCGCCGTTGGTCGACTTGAAGATGCCGCAGCCCGGCGAGATCGAGTTGCGCGAGTTCGGCTCGCCCGTGCCGGCGTAGATCACGTTGGTGTCGCTCGGCGCGATCGCGAGATCGCCCATCGAGATGCACCGCTGGTCGTCGAAGATCGGCCGGAACGTCGTGCCGTTGTTCGTCGTCTTCCAGATGCCGCCGCCGGCCGCCGCGACGTAGAACGTCTTGGAGGGCGACGCGATGCCCTCCACGTCGGCGATGCGGCCGCCCATGTTGGCCGGGCCGACGGGCCGCCAGCGCAGCGCGCCGAGCATCGCCGAGTCGATCATCGTCGCGCCGCGGGCCATGCCGGCGGCGGGCGTGGCGCTGGCCGACGTCGCGCGCGTCGCCGGGGCGTCCTTGGTGACCGGTTGGGCGCCAAGGGAAGGGACGCTTGCCAGCGCGAGGCCGGCGAGCGCGGGAGCGAGGCGGGGTGCTCGCATGCGCGGAGGGGTGGAATGGGGACGCGCCGCCCGTGTGGGGCGGCTCTCGGCGGCTCCCGGGCCTGGGGCCGGCCGACGCAACTGTACGCGCCCGGGCCGAGGGCTGTTGAGCGGCCCCGGTCCCGAGCCGTCCCACGGTGCGCCCGCGCGCACCCGGGGTCAATCCGGCGTCAGCCCGGCGCGTCCTCGGGCGCGGGCGCGCCCTCGCCCGCCAGCAGCGCCGCGCGGCAGGCCGCGAGGTCGTAGTCGGGCTCCGGGAAGCGCAGGTCCAGCCGCCGCAGCGCGCGCACCAGCGTCTGCGCCACCAGGTAGTCGCGCACCGGCTTGTCGTCGGCGGGCACGACGTACCAGGGCGCGTCGGGCGTGCTGCAGCGCGCGATCGCGTCCTGGTACGCGTCGGTGAAGGCGTCCCAGCGCACCCGGTCGTCCAGGTCGTGCGGGTCGAACTTCCAGCGCTCGGTCGGGTCGTCCAGCCGGTCGAGCAGCCGGCGCCCCTGCTCGGCGTGCGAGACGTGGAGGAAGAACTTGAGGACGACGATCCCCGCCGCCGTCAGCGTCGCCTCGAAGGCGTTGATCTGGTCGTAGCGCGCCTTCCACACCTTCTTCGGCACGAGCCCGTGCACGCGCGGGACCAGGACGTCCTCGTAGTGCGACCGGTTGAAGACGGCGATCTGGCCCAGGCGCGGCACCTCGCGGTGGACGCGCCAGAGGAAGTCGTGCAGCCGCTCGTCCTCGGTGGGCGCCGCGAACGCCGCGACGCGCAGGCCGAGCGGGTTGCACGCGCCGAGGACGCGCCGGATCACGCCGTCCTTGCCGGACGCGTCGCGCCCCTGGAGCACGACCAGCATCCCGTAGCGGCAGTCGGCGTGGAGCCGGTGCTGCAGCTCCGCCAGCCGGTCGAGCGCGCGCGCGGTCGCCTCCTCCAGCGCGTCCCCGTCCGGCACGCCGCGCGGCGGCCGCGCCGCCTTGTCGGGAAGGCGCACGCGGGCGTTGTGGGAGACTGGATCCAGGTGCATGGAGCGGGGATCGAAGGATTGCTGCGGGCGGCGTGCTGCGTGTCCGGCCGCGCCGGACCCGAACGGCAGTTGCGAGGAAGAGATCTGAAGAGATCGGATAACCGCCGATGCTCCGCGTGGCGGCGAGAAACCTCGCGCGCCACCGGAGCCATCCGCACTCATCAAAGTCGGTCTCAGATTTCGTCCTTGCAGATGCCGTCCGCCGTTCGGGTCCGGTGCGTCGGCATCCTGGGGCTCACGCTCCGATCCGCACACCGCAGGCCGCCACATCCGCCCTTCCGGCGCCAGCACACCGCGGCTAACGTCGCGCGCATGACGACCATGCCCTTCCGCACGCTCGCCGCGGGCGCGCTCGCCGCGCTCTCCCTCACCGCGTGCGCCCGCCGAGCGCCCGCCACCGCGCCCGGCGCGGCCTACGATCTCGTGATCACCGGCGGGCGGCTGGTGGACGGCACCGGCAACCCGTGGACCTACGCCGACGTCGGCGTGCGCGGCGACCGCATCGTGCGCGTCGCGCCGGGCGGCGCCCTCGCCGGCGCGCCCGCCGCGCAGCGCGTCGACGCGCGCGGGCAGGTGGTCGCGCCCGGGTTCATCGACATCCAGAGCCATTCGTGGGACGCGCTGCTCTGGCGCGACGGGCGCGTGGTGGGCAAGGTCGCGCAGGGCGTCACCACCGAGATCCTCGGCGAGGCGACGACGCCCGCGCCGGTGAACGCCGCGGTCCGGGCGCTGCTGGAGGACGACGACCCGCCCGGCGACGCGGCCGCGGTCCCGCGCCGGCTGCGCGCGGGCTTCGGCGGCGCGCGCGGCTTCGGCGCGTGGCTGGACGCGCTCGGCCGCCACCCGAACAGCGTCAACGTCGGCTCGTACCTGGGCGCGACCACGGTGCGCGCGTACGCGATGGGGCAGCGCCAGGGCGCGGCCGACGCGGCGGCGCTGGACACGATGCGCCGCGTGGTCGCGGACGCGATGCGCGACGGCGCGTTCGGCGTCTCGAGCGCGCTGATCTACCCGCCCGGCAGCTTCGCCGGCACCGCGGAGCTGATCGCGCAGGCGCGGGCGATGGCGCCGTACCACGGCACGTACATCACGCACATGCGCAGCGAGGACGACTCGCTGTTCGAGGCGATGGACGAGGCGTTCCGCATCGGGCGCGAGGGCGGCGTGCCGGTCATCCTCTACCACCTGAAGGCGGCGGGACGGCGCAACTGGCCCAAGGCGCCGCGCATGGTCGCGAAGATCGACTCGGCGCGCGCGGCGGGTCAGGACGTCATCGCGACGATGTACCCGTACGCCGCCTCGGGGAACACGCTCGCGTCGTGCTTCCCCGACTGGGCCGCCGCCGACGGCAAGCTGCTCGCGAACCTCGCCGACCCCGCGATGCGCACGCGCATCCGCGCGGCGATGACGGACACCGCGCCGGGCGCGCCCGACTACTGCCAGCGCGACCCGGACGCGGTGATGGTGCAGGGCTTCCGGAAGGCGGAGTGGCAGCGCCTCAACGGCCTGCGCATCCCCGCGATGGCCGCGGCGCTCGGCAAGCCGTGGCCGGACGCGGTGATCGACGTCGTGCTGGGCGAGGAGAACCGGCTGAGCAAGATCACGTTCAGCATGGACGAGGCGAACGTCGCCATGCAGCTGCGGCGGCCGTGGGTGGTGATCGGCTCCGACGCCGGCGGCCAGGACCCCGACAGCGCGCGCGGGCTCACGCATCCGCGCGCGTACGGCACCTACGCGCGCGTGCTGGGGAAGTACGTGCGCCAGGACTCGGTGCTGACGCTGGAGGACGCGGTGCGCCGCATGTCCGGCGCGACGGCGCAGGCGCTCGGCCTGCGCGACCGCGGGCTGGTGCGCGAGGGGATGCTCGCCGACCTCGT
>CBHYLO010000263.1:0-6417 GCA_966128675.1 uncultured bacterium
GGGGGTTCGGGGGGGGGGGGCCCGCGGCGCCCGCCCCGCGCCGGCCGGGGGGCCCCCCCTCTGGTTTCCCCCCCCCCGCGCCGCCCGCTTCATCGTCCTCCGCCCCGTCAGTCCTCCGCCGTTCCGTGGGTTGACGGACTGCGCCGCGCGCGGTACAACGGGCGGTGTCCGTGGCCTGCCGGCCGCCCTGCACCCTCACGTCGCGCCCCCACCGCCATGCTCCGCGCCGCCCGCCGAGTCGTCGTCTCCGTGGCCTGCCTCGCCGCGTCCACCGCAGGTGCCCAGACGACCCTGTACCAGCAGCCGGCGATCAGCGGGGGGAGCTTCAGCCTGTGGGCGTCCGACCAGGGGGCGGACGGCAGCGGGTTCCGGGCGTTCGACCAGTTCCTGATCGGCGCGTCGGGCCAGCTCACCGGGGCGACGTGGCGCGGCGCCTACATCGACGTGGTCACCGGCGCGAACAATCCGGTCACGCCCGACGAGACCGGCTGGGTGCTGACCTTCTGGGAGGGGGCCACGCCGGACCTGGCCGCAGGGCCGCTCGCCACCCGCTCGCTCCTCGCGGCCAGCGTCACGCGGACGTTCGTCGCGATGGGCACCTTCCAGGGGCTCACCGTCCCCATCTACGACTACGCGGCGACGTTCACGCCCTGGGGGTTCACCGGCGGCGACGTCTACACCTTCTCGGTGATGGCGCAGTCGCTCGCGTACAACCCCGCGTGGGCCTGGATCGGCGCCACCGGCGGGAACGGCCAGAGCTGGCACCAGCAGTTCCCGAGCACGACGCTCATCAGCCGCAGCAGCGACCGCGCGTTCGCGCTCACCGGGACGACGGTGCCGGAGCCGGGATCGCTGGCGCTGCTGGCCACCGGCCTCGCCGTCGTCGGCGGCGTGGCGGCGCGGCGACGGTCGCGCGGCCGCGCCGACGCCTAGAAGAACTTCCCGATGGTGTAGAGCAGAACGCCGACGAGGCCGCCGACGAGCGTGCCGTTGATCCGGATGAACTGCAGGTCGCGGCCGATCTGGATCTCGATGCGGCGCGAGGTCGCGGCGGGGTCCCAGCCGGCCACCGTCGACTCGATGAGCGCGGAGACCTCGCTGCGGTACTGCTCGACCACGAACAGCGTCGCGTCCAGGACCCACGCGTCGACCTTGGCCGTCAGCGCGGGATCGGCGAGCACCGCGTTCCCGAGCGACACCAGCCCGCGCTCGACCGCGGCGAGGGCGCCGCTGCCCTCGCCGCCCTCCAGGTCCGCCGTCGCGTAGCGGCCCAGCGCGGCCTTCACGTCGCTCCACACCGTGTTCGCGTACTCGCGCACGGCCGGGTGCTGGAGCATGTCCTCCTTGATCGCCTCGGCGCGCGCGATGGTCGCGGGGCTCGTGCGCAGCCGCTCGGCGAAGCCGCGCACCGCCTCGTCGAAGCGCTCGCGCAGCTCGTGGTCGGGGTTCGCCGCGACGTCCTGCAGCGTGCGCTCGACCGCCGCCACGACCTTCTCGTGGATCCGGTCCTCGACCGCCCCCGGCATCCACCACGGCGCCTCGGCCGCGATGCGGTCGCGGATCATCTCCTCGTTCTCGCTCAGGAAGCGCGTCGCCAGCCGCAGCGCCTCGTCCAGCAGCTCCTGGTGGCGCCCGTCGGCGGTCAGCAGGTTGAGGATGCGCCCCATCGCCGGCGCGACCTGCACCTTGCGCGCGCGCGTCACCAGCGAGCGCTCGACGAAGCCCTGCACGTCCTCGTCGCGCAGCACCTCGGCCGCGCCCGAGAGGCCCGCGGCCACCTGCCGCGCGACCATCCGCGCGTGCAGCGGATCGGCGATCCAGCGCGCCGCCTTCTCGCCCACGCGCGCCGCGCGCAGCTTGGCGCCCACCACCTCGGGCGAGAGGAAGTTGCGCTGCACGAACATGCCGAGCGAGCGCCCGATGCGGTCCTTCCGCGTGGGGACGATGGCGGTGTGCGGGATCGGCAGGCCGAGCGGGCGGCGGAAGAGCGCCGTGACCGCGAACCAGTCGGCGAGGCCGCCGACCATCGCCGCCTCCGCGAACGCGCGCACGAAGCCGAGCCAGGCGTAGCGCGACTCGAACCAGCGCGTGACGACGAACAGCACCGCGGCCGCGACCAGCAGCCCGGTGGCGCGCCGCTGCATCTGCTCCAGCGCGCGCTGCTTCTCCGCCTCGTCGGCGATGGGCGGCGGGACGCTCGGATCGTGCGACGCGGGCGGCGACGCGGGTGGCGACGAGGGCGGCGGCGCGGGCAGCAGCGCCTGCGCCGGCGATGCGGGCAGCGCTGGTGGCACCGGCGCCGGCGGCAGCACCGGCGTCTCGGGCGACGGCGCGTCGGGCGCCGGGGCGGGCGACGGCTCGTCGCTCACGGTCGCGTCAGGGCTGGAGCGTCACGCGCGCCAGGTCCACGAGGTCCGTCCCGGCGGCGGCCGGCGCGTCGACGTACAGCACGACCGGCCGCCCCTGCACCTCCGCGGCGCGCACGAGCAGCGCGCGCCGCTCGCGGCTGGCGTCCGTCGTGACGTAGGCGTGCGTCGTCGGCAGCTTCGTCGGCTCGGCGCGCGCGCTCGGATGGAGATGCGGCACGACCTGCGACAGCGCGTCGTAGAACTCGGCGGCGTCCACGCCGCCGTCCCACGCGGTCAGCCACACGAAGGCGTCGCCCGACGGGGTGCGCACGATCGCCCAGCGGTCGCCGCCCCAGCCGCCCGACGCGCGCGCGGCCAGCTCCAGGTCCTGCAGGTGCTCGAACAGCACGAGCCGCGTCTCGAACTCGCCCAGCGTGTTCTCGGCCGTGATCGCGCCGACCGTGGGCGCGGGCAGCCGCACCGCGAGGGGCGCGTCGTCGGCCTTGCCGGGCGCGTAGCGGTCGGCGTGCAGCACCTGCTCCGTGGACGTCGGGAGGCGCAGCAGCACGCTGTCGGGGTGCCCCGCGCCCGCCACGCGACGCACCAGCTCCGCGCCGCTGAGGTACGGGAAGAGCAGCGTCTCGCGCACGATGAGCGGGGCCGACGCGAGCACCGGCGTCCGGTTCATGTTGGCGCGGATCGCCTCGCGCGTGCGCTCCCACGCGGCGGCCGTGCGCGACGACGAGTCGCCGCCGCTGCCCAGCTGCACCCAGGTCGCCTGCCCTTCCAGCGCCGCGTGCGCCGCGCTGGCGCGGTCCGCCTGGCCGCGCAGCCGCAGCAGCGAGTCGAGGTTGCGGTGCTGGTCCTGCAGCGCGTGCACCAGCTCGTGGCGCAGCGTGACCGCGGCGGCCGCGGAGTCCGCGCCCTCGACGACGTAGAGCGTCTTGGAGCGCGGGTCGTAGAAGCCGACCACCTGCTCCTCGAGCACGCGCACGAGCAGCGCGCGCAGGTCGAGCGAGTCGGGGATCATGCCCAGCCGGCGGTACGCCGCCGCCTGGCCCTGCAGCTCCGCGCGCGCCTGCGGCTCGTCGATCTCGCGCTCCAGGAACGCGCGCACCTGCTGCGCCGTGCGCACCTCGACGCGCGGCGGCGTCGTGAAGCGGAGGCCCGTGGCCCGCTCGATCTCGGGCGCCAGCCGGACGGCCTGCTCGACGTAGGAGGCGCGCAGCTCGCCCTCGCTGGGGCGGCAGGCGGCGAGCGCCGCGCAGGCGGCGAGCGCGCCGAGCAGGCGCGGCGCGGTCGGCATTACTGCAGGACGGTGGCGAAGTACCAAGCGATCATGCGGTCACCCCAAAGCAAGGTCAGGAGTGCCGCAGGCGCAAGGAAGACGCCGAACGGCACCGGCGGCAGTTCGAACACCGCGTCGGCGTCGCCCTGCACCAGCCGCCGCCGGTGCAGTACCCAGGCCGTCGGCACGATCACGCTGATCGACGCGACGGCGCCGACGAACGCCCCGACGATCACGGTGAGCAGCGCGCGCTCGGGGCCGAGCGCGGCGCCGACGGCCGCCATCATGGTGACGTCACCGAAGCCCATCGCCTCCTTCTTGAACGCGAGCTCGCCCAGCCAGCCGATGATGGCGATCGCGCCGGCGCCCGTGCACGCGCCGATGATCGCCTCGTAGGGCGACGCGAACAGCGTGGCCGCGCCCGCGCCGCGCGCGATCAGCGAGGTGGCGAGCACCCAGAGCAGCAGGAAGACCGTGAAGCCGTCGGGGATCAGGTAGCGCCGCGCGTCGGTGGCGGCGATCCCCAGCAGCACCGTGCCGAAGACGGCCACGCGCAGCGCGTCGAGCGTGGGGCCGTAGGTGAAGTAGGCGGCCAGCCAGCCCAGCCCCACCAGCGCCTCGATCGCGGGGTAGAGCGGCGAGATCGGGAGGCCGCAGCCGCGGCACTTCCCGCGCAGCAGCAGCCAGCTGAGGATCGGCACGTTCTCCAGCGCCTGCACGGGGCGCCCGCAGCGCGGGCAGCGCGAGCGCGGGCGGACGACCGACTCGCCCTCGGGCCAGCGGACGATGCAGACGTTCAGGAAGGAGCCGATCGCCGATCCGAAGAGGAACGCGAGGACGGCGAGGGACCAGTGCGGCTCGAGCATCGGTGGGATCCGGGACGAACTCAGGCGGGGGGGCGGAGCGAGGCGGGGCGCAGCTCGTAGAGGAGGATCGACGCCGCGACCGCGACGTTGAGCGACTCGACGAGCCCGGTGCTGGGCACCGCGACGAGGCCGGCGGCGCGTGCCCGGACCGTCGCCGACAGGCCCGCGCCCTCGTTCCCGACCGCGACCGCGAGGCGGTCGGGCGCCGACGCCGCCAGCGCGCCGACCGGAGCGCCGGCGCCGTCCGCCCCCCACAGGACGATCCGCGCGGACGAGAGGAACGCATCGAGCGCCTCCGCGGTATCACCCACCGTAGACAGTCTGAACTGTGCGCCCATCGCCGACCGCACGACCTTCGCACTCCAGAGGTCGACGGTGCCCGGGAGCGCGACGACCGCGGCGGCCCCGAGCCCGGCGGCGGAGCGCAGGATCGTCCCGACGTTCCCCGGATCCTGGACGCCGTCGAGCACGAGCAGCCGGACGTCGGACGCCGGCAGCCGTTCCCCGAGGGCGTCGAGCGTCAGCGCCGGCTGCTCCGCCACCATCAGGACGCCCTGGGGCGCGTCGGTGTCGGCCGCGGTGGCGAAGTCGCGTCCCGTGACCTCGAGGAGCGGGATGCCGGCGGCGGCGATCCGCTCGCGGAGGGCCGCGCCCCGGGGCGTGGCGTCGAGGGCGTCGGAAACGACGGCGCCGCGCGGGCGGAGCGGCGCGGCGAGCAGCTCCTCGACCGTCCGGATGCCCTCTGCAACGAACAGCCCCTGCCGTTCGCGCGCCTTCCGACGCTGGAGGTCGCGCGCTAAAGTCAGCAGCCGCATATCGTTACCGTTGGCGTCCGGCGATCGGCGCCGGGAATGGCTCTTGCCCTAGGAAGTGCCTGGGCGTGGACCGCCCCTGGCGTGAACCGCCCCCGACGCGCACCGCCTCCTGGCGCCCCGCGCCGGGCCGACCTTCGATCACCGAGCACGCGTGGAGTCGTCATGAGACGTTTCATCGTGAGCACCGCAGCGAGCCTCGCCCTCCTGACCGCCGGTTGCGGCGTGTCGACGCAGCAGGAGGTCGAGATGGGTGCCCAGTACGCGCAGCAGATCAACTCGCAGCTGCCGATCATCACCGATCCCGAGATCTCGCGCTACATCAACGTGATCGGCGACTCGATCGCGCGGGTGACGGGGCGCACCGACCTCGACTGGCAGTTCTACGTGGTCAACGCCCCCGAAGTCAACGCCTTCGCGGTGCCGGGCGGCTTCATCTACGTCAACCGCGGCCTGATCGAGCGGGCGCAGAACATGTCGCAGGTCGCCGGCGTGCTGGGGCACGAGATCGGCCACGTGACCAAGCGCCACTCGATCGACCAGATGCAGAAGGCGCAGGGCGCCAACATCGGCCTGACGATCGGCTGCATCCTCGCGCCGGCCGTGTGCAACAACCAGGCGGCGGGCGCGCTGATCAACGTCGGCGGCAGCGCGGTGTTCGCGCGCTTCAGCCGGCAGGACGAGAGCGAGGCCGACGCCGAGGGCGTGAAGTACGTGACGCGCGCCGGCATCGACCCGCGCGGCATCCCGGGCATGTTCCGCGTGCTCCTCGAGGAGCGGCAGACGCGCCCCGCGGGCGTCGAGGCGTGGTTCTCCACGCACCCGATGGAGGAGGACCGCATCTCCAAGACCGAGGCGCAGATCGCGCAGATCTCGCCGGCGGTGCTGCAGTCGCTGTCGCGCGACTCGCAGAACTTCCGCGCCTTCCAGAACCGACTGAAGTCCCTCCCGGCGGCGCCGCGGCAGGCCGCGCGCTGATCGCGCGCTGATCGCACGCTGATCGCACGCCGAACGATCGACCGAACGACGGAGGGGGGGGGGGCGGGGGGGGGGGCCCCCCCACCCCCCGTGAGCCGCGGCGCCCCGACAAAACAACGCCGCCC
>CBHYLO010000264.1:0-6415 GCA_966128675.1 uncultured bacterium
GGGGCGCGCTCATGCGCGCGCCGCTCCGTCCGAGCGCGCGGCCGCCGCACCCGCGCGGTGCACGCGGACGGCGGCCACGCGGCGGCCGTCCATCGCGACGACTTCGAGCTCGCCGCCGGGGAAGGGCGCGCGGTCGCCCACGCGCGGCAGCCGCCCGATCGCGCTGAACGTGTAGCCGCCGAGCGTCGTCCAGTCGCCGTCGGGGATCGGGAGGTGGTAGTCGGAGCGCACGTCCACGAGCGACATCGAGCCGGCCAGCTCCAGCACGCCGTCCATCTCGACGGCCTCGCGCTCGCGCTGGTCGTACTCGTCGTTGATGTCGCCGATGACCTCCTCGATCAGGTCCTCCATCGTCACGATGCCGGCGGTGCCGCCGTACTCGTCGAGCACCACCGCCAGGTGCGCGCGCGTGCGCCGCAGGTCGTCGAGCACGCGCTCGGCCGCGCGGGTCGAGGGCACGTACGCGGGCTCGCGCAGGTAGTCCTCGAGGCGGAACGGCGGCGCGTCGTCGGCGCGCAGCCACAGGTCCTTCGCGAGGAAGACGCCGATCACGTCGTCGAGGGTGTCGCGGTAGACGGGATAGCGCGAGTAGCGCTCGCTGCGCAGCACGGCCCACACCTCGTCCTCGGTGGCGTCGACGTCGAGCGCGACGACCTCGGTGCGCGGGCGCATCACGTCGTACGCCTTCTTCTCGTGGAAGTCGAACACGCCGGCGAGCATCGCCGAGTCGCTTTCGTCGAGCGTGCCGTGCGCGCGCGCCTGCATGACGAGCAGCCGCAGCTCCTCGGGGGAGTGCACGTGCTCGCCCTCACCCACGGGGCGGATGCCGAACGGCTTGAGCACCGCGTTGCCCGCGCCGTTCAGCACCGCGATGAACGGCTTCATCAGCCGCGAGAAGAGGATCAGCGGCGTGGCGATGTGCCGGCTGACGCCCTCGGGCGCGGCGAGCGCCAGCGACTTGGGCGCGAGCTCGCCGAGCACGATGTGCAGGAAGGTGATGATCGCGAACGCGACGGCGATGGCCGCGCCGCTGTGCGCGGCGGCGCTCACGCCCGGCGCCGCGTGGTCGACGAGGCCGAGCGCGCCGAGCCCGCGGTCGATGAGCGAGGCCAGCGCCGGCTCGCCGATCCAGCCGAGGGCGAGCGAGGCGAGCGTGATGCCGAGCTGCGTGCCGGAGATGTAGCGGTCGAGGTGCTCCTGGGCGCCCTGCACGACCTTGGCCTTGCCGTCGCCCTCCGCCGCCATCTGGTCGATCTTCGAGCGGCGCGCCGCCACGAGGGCGAACTCCGCGGCGACGAAGAAGCCGTTGAGCAGCACGAGCACGAGCACGGCGCCCAGTCGGAGCCCGATGCCGCCCAACGACAACGCTTCTTCCGACGCCACCGCGTAACCCTCCCGTGCCTGGTTCGTCCTGCCGCTGAGTGGTCTCGCAAAATGCGAGACTCGTGCTCAGGCAGTCCCGTGCATTCCGCCCGCCGCCGCGCGCCCGCCCGATGGCCGCGCCGGCGGTGCGGCTCCCGCCCCGGCAATCTGCACCGCGGTACGGCGGCCTGCCCGCGCGCCCGGGGGCGCGGGGCGCCGATCGCCGTCCCCGCCGTGCGTCAGACGCCCAAATCTACCGACCTCGCCCGCCAGGTCACGCTGGAGCCGCGCGCCGTGCTGCGCTGGGCGCACGCCGGCCGCCTGGTGGTGGTGACGGCGCTCTTCCTGGCGGCGGTGTTCGTCTGGGAGCGGGCCGCGCGCGACGACACGCGCATCGTGGCGGTCGCCTTCGCGCTCGCCGCCGCCTGGACGGCCGCGGCCTGGTGGCGGGTCGAGGTGCTGCGCCGCCGTCCCGGCACGCTGCTGCTGGCCGCGCAGGCGGCGGTCGACCTGCTGCTGACGACGGCGGTCGTCCACGTGACGGGGGGCGCCAGCTCGCAGTTCACCCCCCTCTACATCCTGGTCATCGCGGTCGCCGCGCTGCTGCTGCCGGTGGGCGGCGGCCTGGCGACGGCGGTCGTGGCGGCGGCGCTCTACGGCGCGGACGTGGTCTGGCTCCGGCCGGGCGGCACGACGCTCGGCCTCTCGCTCCAGGCGTGCGTGTTCGCGATCGTCGCGCTGGGCGCGGGCTACGTGGGCGCGCGGCTGCGGCAGGCCGGCGTGGGCGGCGAGCGGCTGGCCGCGGCGCTGGCCCGCGCCCGCGTCGAGGCGACCGACATCCTCCGCAACATCCGCAGCGGGATCGTGACGGTGGACGCGCAGGGGCGGCTGCTCTTCGCCAACCCCGCGGCCTCCGCGCTGCTGCAGCTGGACCTCGCGTCGCGTCTCGGTCGGCCCATCCTCGACGACATCGGCCGCGTGGCGCCGGTGCTGGCGGACGTGCTGTTCCGCGCCGCCGCGCGCGGCGAGCGGACGACGCGCGCCGAGGGCGACATCCGCGCGGGCGAGCTGACGGCGCTCATCGGCGTGACGACGACGGTCTCCGACGGCGCGAGCGCCGCCGGCGTCCCGGGGGCCCCGCCGGCCTCCGGCACGGGCACGGCGATCTTCTCCGACATCACGCAGAGCAAGCGGCTGGAGGCGCTGCACCTGCGCGCCCAGCGGCTGGAGGCGGTGGCGGAGCTGAGCGCGTCGCTGGCCCACGAGATCAAGAACCCGCTGGCGTCCATCCGCAGCGCCGTCGAGCAGCTGGCGCGCCTGTCGACGCGCGGCATCGAGGGCACGCTGGACCACGAGGACGCGGACGACGTCCGCACGCTGTCGGGGCTCACGGTGCGCGAGAGCGACCGCCTGAGCCGCCTGCTGTCGGAGTTCCTCGACTTCGCCCGCGCGCGCGTGACGCGCGTCGAGCGCGTGGACGCGGGGGCGGTCGCGCGCGAGGCGGGCCGGCTCGCGGCGGCGCACCCGGCGGCGGAGCACGTGCGCGTGCACGTCGCGGTGCCCGACGACGCGCCCGCGATCGACGGCGACCCGGAGCTGCTGCACCGCGCGCTCTTCAACTTGGCGCTGAACGCAGTGCAGGCGACGGCCGCCGCGCACCCGCAGGGCGGGGGCCGCGTGCGGCTGGAGGTGCAGGCCCCCGAGCCCGAGGAGCTGCCGGGCGGCCTCTCGTTCCCCGAGGGCGCGGTGGCACTCCACGTCTCCGACGACGGTGGCGGCATCGCGCCCGAGCTGCTCGACCGCCTGTTCGACCCGTTCTTCACGACGCGCCGCGACGGCAGCGGGCTCGGACTCGCGGTCGTGCAGCGGGCGGTGGAGTCGCACCGCGGCGTGGTGCTGGTGGAGGGAGGCGGCGACGGCACCGGCGCGCGCTTCACGATCCTGCTGCCGCGGGCCACCGCGCACGCCGAGCCCACGCTGGGAGAGCAGCGCCCGTACATGCCCACGCCCGCCGTGGCCCACCGCGCCGTCGCGTGATCGGCCGTCGGCGCGGGCGATCGTCAGGCCCGGGCGTCGGTCGTCGCGCCCGCGCGGCGGTCGTGGGATGCCCGCCGGCCCCGGGCGTCGCCGGACGCTGCGGAGCCCCGACCGCGCGTCGCGCGTCGGGTCTCCTTGCTGGCGACGCAGCGTCGCTCGGCGAGCACCCCACGACCGCCGCGCGCATGTCACGCGTGCAGGCGGGCGAACACCGCGCTGCGCCGCGATCACGCACGGGGCGCGAAGGGGCGACGGCGGGCACAGGCGACCTCCGCTCGCAGCAAGGAGGCGCGCGCAGTCCATGCGCGGCGGCTCCGCAGCGGCCGCGATCGGCGGGAGCCGACGCCCGCCGTCGCCCCACCGCGTCGGCGCGCAGATCCCCGCCGAACACGAAGGCAATCAGCACCGCCAGGCCCAGCACGCGCCGCCACGAGGCAGAGACATGAGCACCGCCGTCCGACCCACCGTCCTCGTCGTCGACGACGAGACGTCGATCCTCGACTCCGTCCGGATCCTCCTCAAGACCGAGGGGTTCACGCCCCACGTCGCGCACGGAGGGCGGGCGGGGCTCGAGGCGCTGGCCACCATGCGCCCGGACATCGTGGTCTCCGACGTCCGCATGCCCGGCGTCGACGGGCTGCAGCTGCTGGCCGCCGCGCGCGCGCAGGACCCGACGCTCCCCGTCGTGCTGATGACCGCGCAGGCGACGCTGCAGAGCGCCATCCAGGCGGTGAACGACGGCGCGTTCTACTACCTCCAGAAGCCGTTCCGCAACGACGAGCTGGTGGCCATCGTGCGGCGCGCGGCGGAGACGCGCACGCTGCGCGTCGAGAACCAGCGGCTGACGCAGGAGATCAAGCGGCGCGACCGGACCGGCGTCGTGCCGCCCGCGGGCGCGGCGCGCGCGTGGCGCGAGGCGCTGCGCATGGCCGAGACGGTGGCGCCCACCGACAGCACGGTGCTGGTCACCGGCGAGAGCGGTACGGGCAAGGAGGTCGTCGCGCGCTGGATCCACGAGCAGTCGGCGCGCACGGACGCGACGTTCGCGTCCATCAACTGCGGCGCGCTCCCCGAGTCGCTGCTCGAGTCGGAGCTCTTCGGCCACACGAAGGGCTCCTTCACGGGCGCGGTGAAGGACAAGCAGGGCCTCTTCCAGGCGGCCGGTGGCGGCACGTTCTTCCTCGACGAGATCGGCGAGACGACGCCCGCGACGCAGGTGAAGCTCCTGCGCGTGCTGCAGCAGCGCGAGGTGATCCCCGTCGGCGCGACGGAGCCGGTGCCGATCGACGTGCGCCTGGTGGCGGCGACGAACCGCGACCTCGAGGAGGAGGTCCGGCGCGGCACGTTCCGCGGAGACCTCTACTACCGCCTCAACGTCATCGCCATCCACCTGCCGCCGCTGCGCGAGCGCCGCGACGACATCCCGCTGCTCGCCGACGCGTTCCTGCGGCGCGCGGCGCAGCAGCGCGGCGAGGAGGCGAAGGCGCTGGCGCCGGGCGCGCTGGACGCGATGGTCGCCTACCAGTGGCCCGGCAACGTGCGCGAGCTGGAGAACGCGATGGAGCGCGCGGTGATCCTCACGCCGGGCGACGTCATCCCCGCGACGGCGCTGCCGGAGAAGATCACGGCCCGCAAGGTGGAGCCGCTGGTGGCCGAGCGGACGCCGGCTTCGCCCACGCTGGAGGCGATCGAGCGCGCGTACGTCACGTGGGTCCTGCAGAACGAGGGCGGGAACAAGTCGCGCGCGGCCGAGGTGCTCGGCATCGATCCGTCGACGCTGTACCGGAAGCTGGCGCGCTACGGCGTGGAGGCGTGACCGCGCCTGCGGACTGCGGGCCGCGGATCTGAAGCGCGAAGTGCGGTTGCGACATGACGAGGAGGCTCCGTGCGGCGCGTTGTCCGATGCGCCATGCGGAGCCTTCTCGTCATTCGGTGATCCAGGCGAAGCGTAGTTCGGACCGGCAGTCCGCAGACCGCAGCCGGAAGTCGTCACGCTGCCGGCCATGATCGTTCGACGACGCGACGTGGCCCGCGCGCGCACGTGCCACGAGGCAAGCGATCGTGGGCCCCGAATGCTCTCGCAAGCTGCACGGCGTCGTGCAAAAAGCGAGGCGCGGAACGCCGCGCCGGCGTGCGGCGGAATGATGCAAGTGCTTGCGGGAGCGACGCTTATCCTGGCGTGCCGGACGCGGCACGGCCGCTGCCAAATGCGACGGCGTGAATCGGTCGCGACATGCGGCACGACTCGCAGACCACCGCGAGTCAGGGCGCTCGACGAGACCCGGACGACACTCAAGTCCGCGACGGGCGCCGCCGATATCACGACATCGGATCGACCACGCAGTACCGCCTCGCACCACCGTCCCCCCCCAACACCGGAGTCGCGCGTCATGCAGACCAACAACCGCAAGGGCTTCTCGCTCATCGAGCTCCTGATCGTCGTCGTGATCATCGGCATCCTCGCCGCGATCGCGATCCCGAAGTTCGCGAACACGAAGGAGAAGGCGTACATCGCCCAGATGAAGTCGGACCTGAAGAACCTCGCCTCGGCGCAGGAGTCCTTCTTCGCGGACAAGAACACCTACGCCAGCCTCGCCGAGATCCAGGCGGCGCCGTACAGCTGGACGGTCTCGGGCGGCGCGCAGGTCACGCCGACGGTCACCGGCGCGGCGGGCGGCTGGAGCGCCTCGATGGTCGACAACCGCGTGACGAGCGCCGGCGCGACGAAGAACTGCGGCATCTACGCCGGTGGCGTGGCGTCGCCGAACGCCGCCGCGGTGACGGCCGAGGGCGTGGTCGGCTGCTGGTAAGCCTCGGCTGACCTGCCGGTCGCTTCACCCGCTCGACGCGGGGGGGGGGGGGGGGGGCCGGGGGGGGGCGCCCCCCCCCCCGCGGCAACCGAACGTCCTCCCTCGCGGGGCGGGGGCCTGCCCCAGGCCCCCGAGAAGGACTAGTCGCTGAACGCCGCCGTGAAGTTCTTCTGGCCGGCGATGTCCTCGTTGTCGCGCTCGTAGGT
>CBHYLO010000265.1:0-6409 GCA_966128675.1 uncultured bacterium
ACGCCGCCCGACACGCCGCCCGCGCAGGTCACCACCACGACGCCCCGCGACAGCTCGGGCGGTCGGCGCGACAGCACGCCGGCGACCCCGGTGCCCAACGCCGTCGCCGGCATCCGCATCGCGCCGCGCGCGCTCGAGATCGTGGTGGGCGCGCGCGCGGCGCTCAGCGTCTACCCGGTGAACGAGCAGGGCCAGCCGTCGCTCGCGTCGGTGGCGGGTCCGGTGCGGTGGCGGATGTCGAACGCCGCGGTCGCCACCGTCAGCGACTCGGGCTTCGTGCTCGGCGCGGCGGTCGGGAGCACCACGCTGTACGCGAGCGCCGGCGAGCTGCGCGACTCGATCGTCGTCACGGTCACGCAGGGCACGCCGCGTCCGCCCGTCGGCCCGGCGGTCGCGCTGCGGCTCTTCCCGCGCACGCTCATGGCCGCCATCGGGCGCGGCGCGTGGGCGCAGGCGCAGCTGGTGGACGCGAACGGCCAGCCGACGCCGACGCGGGGGAAGCAGGCCGAGTGGCGCGTGCAGGACGCGGCGATCGCGCGGCTGACGTTCACGTCGGCGGCGAGCGACACGGCGATCTACGCGACGCTGACCGGCGTGGCGGCGGGCACGACGTGGCTGCACGCGGCGGTGGACGGGATGCGCGACTCGCTCGCGGTGACCGTGCTGCCGGCGCGCGACAGCATCCCGCGCACGGACACGCTGCCGCCGCCGCCCGCGCCGGTGGCGCGCTTCACCCTGACGGCGATCGCGCTCGGGCCGGGCGCGCCGCCCGCCGCGGGCACGCGCGACACGTCCGTGAGCGTGCGACTCGCGGGCGCGCAGGTGGAGCTCTTCCGCTACGAGCGCAGCGCGACCACGCAGCCCGCCGACTCGCTGGGCACGCGCGTGCTGATCGGCATCATGACGACGGACGCGCAGGGCGAGGCGCGCTTCGCCGACCTCGCAAGCGGCTTCTATCGCGTGCGCATCACGCCTCCCGCGGGCTCGGGGCTGGCGCCCGCGTTCACCGAGTTCGGCCCGCCGCGCGTGGCGGACTATCGGATCGGGCTGTTCCTGCCGCGGCAACCGTGATGTGGCTCTCTCGCGGCGGACCCCACCGACAGCTGCAGACAGGATGACAGGAGGACCCGGGGGCCCCGTCCCGGCGTTGGGCGCCGTGCGCCCCGGGGCGCCTCGTGGTCCTCCGGTCATCCTGTCGAAGCCGTTCGCTCTGCAGGATCCGGCGCGTCGGGCACCGTGCCGGTGAGGACGCGCACCGGGATGCCGCCGTTGGTCGTGCGCAGCGCGGGCGACAGCGGCAGCCGCAGCTGGCGCTCCAGCGCCGGATCGGGGCCCAGCAGCGCGACGCGCCAGCCCGGCGCGACGACGCGCAGCACGTCGCCGAGCCGCGCCCACAGGTCGCGCAGCGCGCCGCTCTCGCCCACGCGCTTGCCGTACGGCGGGTTGGCCACGACCCAGCCGGGCTGCTCGTCCGAGAGCGCCAGCGACGACAGCGCGCGCTGCGTGAAGCGCACGTCCGCCGCCACGCCCGCCCGCTCGGCGTTCTGCGTGGCCGCCGCGATCGCGCCCGCGTCGCGGTCGCTCCCCTCGATGGTGGACGGCGCGTGCGGCTTCGCGCGCGCGTCCGCGTCGGCCAGCAGCTTCGCCCAGCGCGCGGCGTCGAAGCCCGGCCAGCGCTCGAACGCGAAGTGGCGGTGGCGGCCCGGCGCGAGCTCGCGCGCGATCAGCGCCGCCTCGATCGGCAGCGTGCCCGAGCCGCACAGCGGATCGACGAAGGGGGCCGAGCCGTCGTAGCCGGCGGCGAGCAGCATCGCGGCGGCGAGCGTCTCGCGCAGCGGCGCGCGCCCCACCGCCTGCCGGTAGCCGCGGCGGTGCAGCAGCGCGCCCGAGCTGTCGACGCTCACCGTGCACTCGTCGTGGAGGAAGCGCACGACGATCAGCGGCGCGAGCGCGTCGTCGCCGGCGTCACCGCCCTCGCCCGCATCCTGTTCATCCTCCGTCTCCGCCGCGGCCGCGAAGCCGCCGCGGCCGCCCACGCGATGCGCGATCGCGTCGGCCACGCGGCCGGCCACCGCGTCCGAGTGGTAGAGCCGCGACTTGCGGCAGGTCACGCGCAGGCGCGGCGTGACGTCGGCGGTGACGAACGTCTCCCACGCCAGCGCGCGCGCCTGCCGCTCCAGCTCGCGGAAGTCGGTGGCGCGGAACTGCCCCAGCCGCACGAGCACGCGGCTCGCCGTGCGCAGGCGCAGGTTCGCGGTCCAGACGCCGGTGTCGTGCGCGGCGAACGCGACGCCGGCCTCCTCCACCGCGGTGGGGCGCAGGCCGATCGCCCGCAGCTCCTCGGCGACGAGGGGCGCGAGGCCGGGCGCGGCGACGGCGAAGGCGGCGTGGGGGCGGGTCATGCGCGCAAGCTAACGCGTCGGCCTGCGGGCCAACCCGCCGCACCAATGGTACATTGGCGCCATGACCCCGTCTTCCGCCCCTCGCGCGGCCGGCGCCGCGCTGCGCGCCCTCCTCACCGCGGCGCTGACCGGTGCGCTCGCCGCGTGCGCGGCGCCGCTGACGCTCGCGAAGGACGACGCCGCGACCGCGCTCGCCCGCCAGACGCTCACCGCGCCCGACCCCGGCGCGCGCGGCCCGCTCGCGGTGCGCACGCTGACCTACGGCAGCGGCACCGACCGCCGCCGCGCCGGCTTCCGCGACTCGGTGACGATGAAGACGCGCAGCGTCGACGCGTCGCCGTTCGTGTCGATGGACCCCGCGATGGCGGCGTCGCGGAAGAAGTACTGGGGCTTCGACGCGAAGGCGTTCCCGATCAACGGGCGCGTGTGGTATCCCGAGGGCCCGGGCCCCTTCCCCCTCGTGCTGGTGGTGCACGGCAACCACGACCCGAAGGACTTCTCCGATCCGGGCTACGCCTACCTGGGCGAGCACCTCGCGTCGCGCGGCTACATCCTGGCGAGCGTCGACGAGAACTTCCTCAACGGCGCGCTGCGCAACGAGAACGACGCGCGCGGCTGGATGCTGCTGGAGCACCTGAAGGCGTGGCGCCGCTTCGCCGACAGCGTCGACAATCCGCTGCGCGGCAAGGTCGACATGCGGAACATCGCCCTCATGGGGCACTCGCGCGGCGGCGAGGCGGTCGCGGTCGCGGCGGCGTTCAACCGGCTGACGCACTATCCCGACGACGCGACGGTCACCTTCGACTACGGCTTCGACGTGAAGGCGCTCGTGGCGATCGCGCCCGTCGACGGGCAGTACCGCCCCGCCGGCCAGCCGACGCCGCTGGAGAACGTGAGCTACCTGGTGGTGCACGGCTCGCACGACGGCGACGTGTCGTCGTACAACGGGCTGCGGCAGTGGGACCGCGTGCGCTTCACCGACGGCGGGCCGTGGTTCAAGAGCGCGGTGTGGATGTACCGCGCCAACCACGGCCAGTGGAACACGAACTGGGGCAACAAGGACAACGGGAAGCTGAGCGCGCGCAACCTCGACCTGCGCGGCCTCATCGCGCCCGAGGCGCAGCGGCGGATGGCGCTGGTGTTCATGAGCGCCTTCCTCGACGCGTCGCTGAAGGGGAAGCGCGAGTACCTGCCGCTCTTCCGCGACCACCGCACGGCCGGCGGCTGGCTGCCGAAGGCGATGTACCAGACCGCGTACGCCGACGCGTCGGTGCACCCGATGACGGCGTTCGAGGGGCGCATCGACGTCACGCGCGGCGCGGCGCCGGGGATCACGCTGCGCGGCGACAGCCTGTCGACGTGGCGCGAGAACGAGGTGCCGATGCGCTGGCGCGACAACGCGTACCGGATGTGGGGCGCGTGGCTGGGGTGGAACAACGCGCCCGCGCCGGCGCGCCGCCCGGCGGGCGACACGACGCGCACCCGCTCGACGGCGATGCTGGCCGCGGCATCGTCGTCGGGCGCCGGCCGCGCGCGCGCCGACACTGCGAAGCCCGCAGCCGCGAAGCGCGCGCCCGCGACGCTGGAGGTCTCGCTCCCCGACTCGCTGCGCCGCGCGTGGGGCGTGGGCGCGCAGTCGGCGGTGGTCCTGACGCTGGTGCCCACGCGCGACGTGCCGGGGCCGCGCAAGACGGCGCGCGACAGCACGCGCCGCGACACGACCTCCGCGCGTCCGGCCGCGCGCCGCGGGCCGACGCCGTTCGCGCGCCTCGCGAGCGTGGGGCGCGCGGTGGTGCGCCGCGTGCCGGGCCTCCGCCCGAAGGCGAAGGTGACGCCGTCCGACACGACGCCGCTCGACCTGACGGTGGAGCTGGTGGACGCCGCGGGCCACGTCGCGCCGCTGTCGCTCGCCGCCTACGGGCCGGTGCGCCGCCCGCTCGAGATCCGCGTGCTGCGCCGCCCGGACCGCGACCGCGAGAACTTCCGCACGACGTTCGAGCTGGTGCCGCAGACGTTCGTCATGCCCGTGCAGGACTTCGCGGCGGCGGCGCCGGGGTTCGATCCGGGTTCGGTGAAGGCGGTGCGCCTGAAGTTCGACCGCACCGAGAAGGGGACGGTCATCCTCACATCGCTCGGCATCGGGGCTGCGAGGCCCTGAACGGCGCTGCGCCCTGCGGACCGCGGGTCGGGCCTCGGGACGTCTCGTCGTTCGAATCCGCAGCCCGCAGCCCGCAGCCTCCCACGAGAAGCGTGTCCCGCTAGCGGACCCGGATACCGATCCGGTGCGCGTCGCGCGCGACGAACGGCTCGTACGCGTAGTCCAGCGACACGCGGTCGCGCGTCAGACCGAAGCCGGCGGTGACGGGGCGCTCGCCGGGGGCGAGGGTACGGCGGGCGCCGACGCGCGCGGTGATCGCGTAGCCCTGCAGCGGCACCAGCGACAGCTCGCCGCCGCCGGCGACGGCCACCTCGCCGCCGCGCAGCACCGACACCGCGGCGCTCGCGCCGACGTCGAGCCACGGGTTGAGCGGGTAGCTCGCGCCCGAGAGGCCGAGCGTCACGCGCGTCGGCAGCGGCGCGCGGGCGCCGGCGAGCTGCAGGCCGGACCCCAGATGCTGCACCGCGAGGCCGACGACGACGTTGTCCTGCACGAAGCCCTTCGCGAGGCCCACGTCCGCCGAGACGGTGCCGTCGCGCGTCGCGCCCAGGCGCTCCTCCGCGTAGCGCAGCACCGCGCCCGCGCGCACGCCGAGCATCGGCCGCGCGTAGCCGACGCTGGCGGCGAGGCTGGACGCGGTGACCGGGCCGCGCGTCGGCAGCGCGCCGGTGGCGTCGCGCGTCGCGTCGGGGAGCCCGCCGGCCGTCGCGCCGTAGTCGAGGTACTGCACCGCGAGCCCCGTCGTGCCGCGCAGGGCGGACAGCGTGCTGGCGAGGACGCCCATGGTGCTCGCGGCGCCGTACCGCTCGCCCTGCGCGCTGGCGCCGCGCGCCCACGCGAGCAGCGCGGGGTTGAACAGCTGCGACTCGGCGTCCACCGCGACCGGCTGGCCGCCGCCCATCGCGAGCGCGCGCGTGCTCACGGGCAGGCGCAGGACGAGGGGCGCGCCGGTGTCCTGCGCGGCGGCGACGGACGTGAGCAGACCGAGGGCGGCGACGGCCGCGGCGTGACGGGGCGAGAGGAAGTCGGGCATGCGGGTAGGATGCGCCCGCGCGCGCGCGTCCGCTACGCCATCGACTACGCCGCGCGTTCCCGCAGCGGGCGCACGTCCGCGGTGCGGCGCTGCCACGCCCGCACGCCGCGCCACGCGAACAGCGCCACGAACACCAGCGAGAAGAGCAGCGGGTCGGTGATGTCCTTCTTCTGGCTCCAGAAGTAGTGCAGCATGCCGAGCGCCGCGACCGCGTAGGTCAGCTTGTGGAGGCGGTTCCAGCGCTTGCCGCCCAGCCGGCGGATCCATCCCTTCGTGCTGGTGAGCGCGAGCGGCACGAGCATCAGCCAGGCGGTGAAGCCGACCACCAGGTACGGGCGCTTCACGATCTCCGTCGCCACCTCGCCGAGGTTCATCTCGAGGTCGAGCGCGTAGAACACCGCGAGGTGCGCGCTGGCGTAGAAGAACATGAAGAGGCCGAGCATGCGCCGGTACGGCGCGAGCCAGTTCCACCCGGTGAGCTGCCGCACCGGCGTCACCGCGAGCGTGAGCGCGAGGAAGCGGATCGCGGTCTCGCCGGTCGCGTGCTCGATCCCCTTCACGGGATCCTTGCCCAGATCGCTCGACCGGAAGTTCCAGGCGAGCCAGAGCTGCCAGCCCAGGTACAGCGCGGGCGCCGCCGACGCGAGAAAGATCGCGCACCACACCAGACGCTTTCGCACCTTCGGCCCGAGCGTCGACGGCCTGTTCCTTATCGTGAACACCGCCGCTAACGCAAACGTCGGCGAGCTCGCGGAGAAAACCAACGCCCGCTCCACCGAGACCTCGGTGACACCGGCCGCGTCGGACCTGCGCGTG
>CBHYLO010000266.1:0-6406 GCA_966128675.1 uncultured bacterium
GGGGGGGGGCGCCCGGGGGGGGGGGGGGGGGTTCCGGGGGGGTTCGGCGCGGGGCGCCCCCCGCGACCGGGGGGGGGGGGCGGCCCCGCGGCCCACCCCCCCCCGCTCGAGCCCATCACCGCGCGGCAGCGCCGTCGTCAGGTGTCGACGGCCACCGCCGGGTACAGCAACCCGGGCGACCCGCGCGTGATCGGCGCCGCCTCCGGCGCCGGAGGCACGAGCCACCACCCGATCACGCGCTGCCGCAGGATCTCCCTCTGCGACCACGCGCCGTCCGTGGCGGTCGCAGTGGTCGGCGTCGACGCGGTCGGCAGCGGGGCGGCCGCCGTGCTCGCGCCCATCCACGACCGACCGCCTGCCGTCCGCGTCACCCGCGTGCTGCCCGGCGCGGTGAACAGCGACGCCGTGCCCGAGGGGTTGCCGACGAGGATCTCGCCGCTGTTCGACGTGGCGTTGACGCCGTCCGCCCGGACCGTCGCCGTGTTCGGGATCGGGCGGTCCTTGCAGCTCTTCACCTCGATCGGGATCGGCGCGATGAAGTCCTTGATCTCGGACGAGAACGCGTCCGACGAGCGGCTCTTCAGGTACGCCTGGCCGAAGCTGACGCACGTGCCGGCCTTGAAGATCCCGGCGTCCTGGAGATTGATGCTCGCCTCCCCGAAGGTCAGCGCGTCCAGGTTACCCCCGGCGATCGGCTCCGGGATGATGGTCGTGTTGATCGAGGCCTCGACCGCCAGGCTGTTGCTCAGGTCCACGACCTTGCCCCAGCACGGGAACGCGTTGGACGCCTCGCAGGCGGTCGACGCCGCGCCGAGCCCCTTCGCCGCCGCATAGGCGGCGGTGAGCCAGGTGTGGACGCCGAGCGTGGGCCGCGTGCCGCCGCGGGCGAGGTCGTACTTGATGAGGATGTCCCCGGCCGTCCGCACCGGCGTCACGTTGTTGCTGCTCACGTCCTTCGACTGGTTCAGCTCGAAGTCCATGTTCGTGGTGCCGTTGGGCGCCTGCACCCGCTCCCAGGCCAGGTACAGGAAGTCGGTCCGCACGAAGCGCTCGGTGGCCACGTAGAAGCGCAGCAGGTCGCTCTTGTTGTTCGGGATCGAGCCTGCCACGACCGTCGGGATGGGCGTGTCCTCCTTGGTCCCCTGGCCGAACGAGTTATCGGTGGTGCCCGTCGGGAGGTCGACGTCGCACCCCTTCTTGGGCGCGCTGCAGCTGAAGACCGACGGATCGAGCGTCGCCCAGTCCTTCCCGGCGGCTGCGCCGTCCTGGAGGTTGCCGTCGTCCTTCACCTCGAGCGCGGAGCCCGCAGGCGAATCCGGCAGCTGGACGAAGTCGGCCGGGATCGTGTTCGACGTCAGCGTGATGGTCGCCACCGCCGACGCGTTCATCGTCCCGAGCAGGCAGGTCAGCAGCCCGTTGGAGGTCGAGCATGTCCCCACCGAAGGCGTCGCCGTCCAGGTGAGGCCGGCCGGCAGCTGGTCGGTCACGATCGTGTTGAACGCCTTGCCGAGGCCCGTGTTGGTCACGGTGATCGTGAAGACGGCCTGGTCGCCCGGCTTGACGTTGTAGCCCGGATCACCGGCGTCGGGCGTCTTGGCGATGCTGAGGCTCGGGCAGTTCAGCGTCACCGTCGCGCTGGCGGTGACGTCGGCGACGCCGGTCGCCTTGCCCGTGGCCGTGTTCGTGAACCCGTTGGCCGCGCAGCTCGTGCCGGACGTCGTCGTGGCGTTGATCACCGCCACCAGCGTCGCGTTCTTGGCGAGGTCCTTCGGGCCGCAGGCCAGCGTGGTGCCCGTGATGGCGCAGCTCGCGTCGCTCCCCGCGCCGAGCTCGTAGCTCACGCCGGTCACCACCGGCAGCGGATCGTTGATCCGCGCGCCCATGGCGGTGCCGTCGCCGCTGTTCGTCAGCGTCACCGTCCACGAGAACGACTCCCCCGCGCTCAGCGTCTGCGGGCTCGGCGTCTTCGTGATGGAGAGGTTCGGGCAGTTCACCGTGACCGACGCCGACTTCTCGTCGGAGCCGTCGTTGCCCGTCGTCACGCTCGCGGTGTTGCTCACCGTCCCGCAGCTGTTGACGGTCGTCGGGCTGCTCACGTGCACAGAGCGGCTGTCGACGCCCAGCGTGCCGAAGTTGCAGGTCAGCGTGCCGCTGGCGATCGAGCACCCCGGGACGGCCGGGGAGATCGTCCAGTTGAGGCCCGCGTTCGTCGGCAGGACGTCCGTCAGCGTCACGCTGCTGGCGGTCCCCGGTCCGGCGTTCGTGACCGTCATCGTGAAGCCGATCGTGGTGCCCGCGCTCACGGTGCCCTGGTCCGCGACCTTGGTGAGGCTGATGTTCGGGCACTGGACGGTCGTCGAGGCCTGTGCCTGCACCAGCGCGTGGTTGGTCGCCTGCGCGGTGGCGGTGTTGACGTACTCCTGGCAGCTCGACGCCGTCGTCGGGCTGGTGAGGTGCACCGTGCGCGTGGCGCCGTTCGCGAGGTCGCCGAAGGCGCACGCCAGCGTGCTGCCCGTGATGGAGCAGCCGGCGACGGTCGGGCTGATCGTCCAGCTGATCCCGGTGCCCGTGGGCAGCGCGTCGTTCAGCGAGACGCTGCGGGCGATGCCCGCGCCGGTGTTGCGCACGGTGATCGAGAAGCCGATCGCGGTGCCCGCGCTGACCGTGGGGGCATCCGCCGCCTTCGTGATCTCGAGCGCCGGGCACTGCACGGTGACGGACGCGGAGGCCTGATCCGACCCGTTGTTCGTGGTCGTCACGTTGGCCGTGTTGTTCACCGTGCCGCAGCTGGCGAACGTCGTCGGGCTGGTGATGTGCACGCTCGCCGTGGCGCCGGGGCCGAGGCTCCCGAAGCTGCAGCTCAGCGTGCCGCCCGTGATCGAGCAGGCCGCGTTGGTCGGGCTGATGCTCCAGTTCAGCCCCGCGTTGCTCGGCAGCTGGTCGGTCAGCGTCACGCCGCTCGCCGTGCCGGCGCCGGAGTTGGTGACCGTCATCGTGAAGCCGATGGCGTCACCCGCGCTCACGGTGGCCGCGTCCGCGATCTTGGTCAGGGCGAGCTGCGGGCACTGCACCGTGATCGTCTCGCTGGCCTGCACCTGCGCATGGTTGGTCGCCTGCGCCGACGCCTGGTTGACGTAGGCCTTGCAGCTCGCCGCCGTCGTCGCGCTGGCCACCCGGACGCTCGCGGACGCGCCGCTGGCCAGGTTGCCGAAGCTGCACGCGAGCGTCTGCGACGGCGCGCTGCCGGTGATCTGGCACGTGCCCGGGCCCGCGTACGCCGGGTTGATGCTCCAGCTCACGCCCGTGCCGCCGGGGAGCGGATCGTTCAGCGTCACGGCGGTCGCCGTCCCCGCGCCCGTGTTGCGGACGATGACCGTGAAGGCGATCGGCATCCCCGCGCTCACGGTGTTCTGGTCGGAGTTCTTCGTGATCTCGAGCGCCGGGCACTGCACGGTGACCGAGGCCGACGCCTGGTCGGAGCCGTTGTTCGTCGTCGTCGCGTTGGCCGTGTTGTTCACCGTGCCGCAGGTGGCGAACACCGTGGGGCTCGTGATGTGCACGTGCTTGCTGGCGTTCTTGGCGAGGTCGCCCCACGTGCAGGTCAGCGTGCCGTTGCCGCCGATCACGCAGCCGGCGTCGGAGCCCGCCGCATCGATCGTCCAGCTGAGCCCCGTGTTGGTGGGCAGCACGTCCGTCAGCGTCACGCCGGCGGCCGTGCCGTCGCCGCCGTTGGTGACCGTCATCGTGAAGCCGATCGTGGACCCGGCGCTCACCGTGCCCTGGTCCGCGACCTTGGTCAGGTCGAGGTTCGGGCACTGCACCGTCGTCGTCGCCTGCGCCTGCACCTGCGCGTGGTTGGTGGCCTGCGCGGTGACCGTATTCGGGTACGCCTGGCAGCTCGCCGCGGTCGTCGCGCTGGTCACGTGGACGCTGCGGCTCTGGCCCGCGGCGAGGTCGCCGTAGCTGCACGACAGCGAGCTGCCGGTGAGCGTGCAGCCGGGGTCCGAGTGCTCGGCGTCGATCGTCCAGGTGATCCCCGAGCCCGTCGGCAGCGCGTCGGTCAGCGTGGCGCCGAGGGCGGTGCCCGGCCCGACGCTGTTGAGGGTGAGCACGAAGCCGATCGGGCTCCCGGCGCTCACCGTCAGGTTGTCCGCGACCTTCACGACGTTCAGCGTCGGGCACTGGATCGTGATGTTGACCGTCGCGGGGGTCCCGCCGCCGATCGTCGCCGAGTTGGGGAAGGTGCCGCACGACGTCGACGGCGTCACGCTGCCCGTGAACGTCGCGTTCACCCGGGCCGTGAAGGTGCCGCCGTTGGCCGGGACCGTGATCCCGGCGCACGTCAGCACCCCGTTCGAGATCGTGCAGCCGGCGGTCGGCGTGCTGAAGGTGTAGCCGGTGATCTGCGGCAGCTGGTCCGAGAGCGTCTGGTTGACCGCGTCGCCGTCCCCGTTGTTGGTGGCGGTCATCTCCCAGTAGAACGACTGGCCGACCGTGATGGTGCTCGCGCTCACCGTCTTCACGAGCGAGACGTTGGCCTCGCGCACGACGACGCCGCCGGACACGTTGTTGCCCAGGGCGCCGACGGTCGTGCCGTCGATGTTGTCGACCTTGATGTGGAACGGCGAGCCGCTCTGGCCCGCGCCGCCGTTGTAGCCGATCGTCTCCCAGTCCTGCAGGCGCGCGAAGTGGGCGCCGAAGGCGATCAGCACGTCGCGCTGGTTGGCCTTGAACTGGACGGTGATGGTGGCGGTGACGTCGCTGCCGCCGAAGTTGTAGTTCACGTCCGTGACGCCGACGCCGGCGCCGCCGAAGACGTCGATCTCGAGCTTCCCGCCCTTGGCCGTGTAGTTGTCGAGCGCGAGCTGCAGCGCGCTCCGCAGGTTCGCGGGCAGGTCCGGATCGTTCGTGAACTTGGACTTCGCGATCGTGATGACGCTGTGCGTCGTTCCGTTGGGGTTCGCGTACAGCGGGCCCTGATCCGTGCCGTAGGTCGGGGTCTTGAGCGTGCCCGCCAGCGCGCCGCCCTGCGGCGGGTTGCAGTACACGTTGTTCACCGGCGCGAAGTCGGCCGAGCAGAGGTTCGCCCGGACGCCTTCCGTCTGGTTGAACTTCCCGATGAAGTCGTAGTTGCCGTTGGCACCCTTGTTGAACCCGTAGGTGAAGGTCACCGTCCGGGTGGTGTTCGGATTCGGCGCCACCTGCTGCTTGCCCTGGATGTCGACGACGTGCACGGCGAAGCGGAAGGGGATCAGCTCGCCCTCCCGATAGGTCGCCTTCCCTGGGTTCAGGACGCTGTTGATCCACTCGCAGGGGATCGCGTCGTTGCGCCCGTTGTTGGCGCACTGCTGCCAGTCCGAGCTCTGCACCCCGGCGCTGACGAACGAGGGCGCGTCGCGCGGCTCGAGCGGGACGGGGCCGGAGCGGTCTCCGCACGCGGCCAGCAGTGCGAGAGACGCGAGCGCGGCGGCCGACCGTGCTGCGACGGTGAGTCGAGACATGAGTGGCGTTCTCCGCGGGACCGGACGGGTCCCGTAGCCGAGGGAGGCACTGCGGCGATCACGACGGCCGGATCTGCGATCCCGGCGAACTGCGGAGCGCTGGCGTCACGCCTGACGAAGGCGTCCTGCACGCGCGCGGACGGCGCCTGCGGGACGCGGCGGCGGCGGTCGGCTCCACGGATGCACGCGTGCGTGCACGGCGAGGCTCCCTCGGTGGTGGTCGCGGGGCGCGACGACGACGGGACGGCGACGGTGGGACGGCGACGGCGCGCACGAGCGTGCCGCGGGCGTTTGGTAGCCGCCCCGGCCGCATCGCGGATGGGCCGCACGGCCCCCTCGTCGCAGCAGGGGCGCCCGCACCCGGGCCGATCGCCCCGCGCGCCGTCGCCCCGCGCTCGGACGGCGCGCACCGACGCGCGCGCCCTGCGGTTAGCACGCGGTTAGCGCGCGGTTAGCGCACATCGCGCACGCGTCGCGCACGCCGCGCATCGCACACGCTCGCACGCGCTCGCACGCACGCGCAGGCACGCACACGCACGCGGGCCCGCTCGCACGCGCCGACGCGTGCGCCGCGCGACGCATGACGAAATGAACACATCGTCAGGGGACGATCGTCCCTGGCGCGACGCTCTTGCGTCGTCACACGGGCAGTCATATAGAGGAGCGCGCACCACGCGACGTCGCGTCGGCGCGCGCGTGCCCAGGTGATGGCTGCGGCGCGCACCGCGCGACGTGACGCGCTCGACGCGCACCACCATGCGCATCCGCCCTCGCCGTCCGGAGGTTCCGGTGCCCTTCTGGTCGGACTGGCTGCAATCGGTCACGCAGCGCGCCCTGCTCGTGCGGCCGCCGCCGCGCGCCGCGACGGCGCCGCTCGACTCGCTCGCAGCGCTCGACTCCCTCGA
>CBHYLO010000267.1:0-6405 GCA_966128675.1 uncultured bacterium
GCATGAAGGGCTCCTTCGACGCGGACGACGTGCCCGGAACGGGGGGGCGTTCGGGCGGGACTGAGGACTCACACCACCGGACGAAGTCGACGGCGGCGGGGGCCTGCTAGTGGAGGGGAGGGGCAACCTACAGGTGCTTGCTCGGACGCACAATGTCTCCCGCGGCCACCCATTCGTTCCCGTCCCGGCCCCCGCGACGGACGGGGGCACTGCCACCCCGCGCCAGTCCGGCAGGACGGGTCGCAAGTCTCGATGGGACAACGCGTAAGCACGTGTGCGGCGACCACGGAATTGGGCACCTTCGGCGACCTGTCCGACGTCGGACGGGAGCGCCACTCCCGCGCCTCCCCCGTCCGACTTGCTCGCTTGCACGAGTGGCACACCGCGGGCCAGCGCATGCGCGCGCCGGCCGGGATTCGAAGGGCGCGCCGGCGCCGCGCTGCCACGGTTGATACCCCACAGACCGCGCCGCGCCCATGCCGGCGTGACGCTGTCGGCGCGCTGGCTACGGCGTCGCGCGCGGCTCCCGCGGTCGCGCCGGGAACTCGCCCGCGCGGTGCCGCGCCTGGAGCCGCAGGTAGGCCTCCGCCGTCCGGCGGATGCGCGCGCGCTCGTCGTCCGTCGTCGCGCGCACCAGGCGCGCGGGCACGCCTGCCACCAGCGAGCCCGGCGGCACGACCATCCCCTCGCGCACCACGGCGCCTGCCGCGACGAGGCTCCCCGTGCCGAGCACGGCGCCGTTGAGCACCACCGCGCCCATGCCCACGAGGACGTCGTCCTCCACGGTCGCGCCGTGCACCACCGCGCGATGCCCGACGGTCACGCGCGCGCCGAGCACGCACGGCAGGCCGGGATCGGCGTGCAGCACGGCGCCGTCCTGCACGTTGCTCCCCTCCCCCACGACGATGCGCTCGTTGTCGCCGCGGAGCACCGCGAACGGCCACACGCTCGCGCCGTCGTGCAGGGTGACGTCGCCGCAGACGAAGGCGAGCGGGTGGACGAACGCGTCGGCCATGGGCGGTCAGCGATAGCGGAAGGGGAGCGGGCGCGAGGCGGTCGCCTGCGCGACGTGCACCAGGACGTCGAAGTCGCCGGGCAGCACCGCCGACCCGTAGAACGCCTCGGGGCGCGCGACGTCGAACGTCGCACCGATGCTGCGCATCGGCAGCGGCCCCGCCAGCACGCGCGCGTCCGCCGCCGCCGGGATGCGGCGCGCGTCGAGCAGGAAGTATGGCACGCCGGCGGCCTGCGCGTGCGCCTCCCACGACTGCGGCGCGACGTAGGTCGTCTGCAGCGTCGCGATGCCCGAGAGCGTGCTGCCGGACTGCCGCACCGCGGTCAGGCTCCCGGTCCCGAAGCTGAAGCCGACGACCACGTAGTCGCGGCCGAAGCGCGCGCGCAGGTGCGCGCCCTGCGTGCCCGGACGCGCCGACACGTGGTAGTTGTGCGCCCACAGCGCCATGCGCGCGCCCGCCGGCAGCCGCTGCAGCAGCCACTCGGTGTTCTCCGCCATGTAGCGGTCGCGCGCGAGGCTCCCGCTGGCGTCGCCGCCGCGGCCGGCCATGTCCTCCCACTGCACCACCAGCCGCGCGGCCTGCAGCGCCATCATGTGGGCGTCCGCGCCGGACGCCGCGACCAGCGCGTCGCGCCGCGCGGCGAGATCGGCGTGCACGCGCGCCACGGTCGCCGCGCAGCGCGCGCGGTCGCCCGCCGGGACGTTGGCGTACCGGACGGCGCCGGCGCGCTCGCCGTTGTTGCGCGACGACGCGAGGCAGGCGTACGCGGTGTCCAGGCTCGCCGCGAGCCCCTGGTCGGTGCGGCGCGCGTACGCGACCACGCTGTCGATCGCCGCGCCCGGGAACTGCATGTCGAACCCGAAGAACCGCACCTGCCGCGCCGCCGGCACCGTGGCGTTGTACGCGCGCATCCACTGCAGGAGCGCGAGCACCTCCTCGGTGTTCCACGTCCAGAAGTAGAGGTTCGACAGCAGCACCGCCGGATCGCCCGCGCCACCACGCACCCAGCGGTCGATCGCTTCGGCCTCCGGCATCGAGGCCTCGATCGCGAACGCCGTGAAGCCGAGGTCGCGCACGAGGTGCTCGACGAAGCGGTGCTTGAGCTGGAAGTGCTCGCGTGTGCCGTGCGTCCCCTCGCCGAGGCCGACGAGGCGCGCGCTCCCCACCGCGGCCGTGAACGCCGCGAGGTCGCCGCGCGCGAGCGTCGGCGACGCGCCCGTGAGCGGCGAGGCGGCGCTCCGTAGCCACGCGACCGCGGCCTGCTCGACGGGCGGGCGCGGCTCGAACCCGGGCGACACGAGCGCGCGCGGCAGGCGCGCCGCGGCCTCCAGCGCCGCCGCCCGCGCCGCGGAGTCGGGGGCGGGCATGACGGGCGTGGCCGCGGTCACCGGCACGTCGCGGCCCACCACATCGAGCGTCAGGTCGTCGTACCACGCCTGCCCCTGCCCCGTGACGAGCGGCCCGGCGACGATGGACACCGCGTCCGGCGGCACGTCGACCACGATCTCGACCTGGCGCCACTCGGTGCTGCCGGAGACGCCGCGATCGGCCATGTTGTCGAAGGCGAGCGAGGAGGTGGTGCTCACCCCGTCGACCCGCACCACGAGCCGCGCGCCCGGGGGCGTCATCGCCACGGTGCGGATCCAGCCGCGGAGGCGCGCCCGCTGCCCGTGCCACGGCGCGGCGCTCAGGCTCTGCGCGACGCTGTAGAACTCCGTGCCCGTGTGCTGCGCGGTGCTGCGGACCTTCGCGCTCCAGCCACCCGTGCGCACGACGGTCGAATCAAGCTCCATCGCGTACGCGGCCGTGGTGCCGCCGAAGAACTGCCAGCCGTCGGGCACTCCCGTGAGGAGGCGCGTCGTCGCGGCCGCCGGCGCGTCCTGCGGCCCGGCGGCATCCTGGCAGCCGGCCACCAGCAGCGCGGCGATCGCCAGGGCGCGGGCCCTCGCGCGAGTCGGAGCGAGGCGGCGCGGCCGCGACGAGGGCGCATCGTGCAGCACCGGCGGGTCGGACTCCGCTCGCTCGCGAGCGGTCGTGCGTGGAGTGCCGCGGCGGATCGAGAGCATGCGGGACGCGGTGTCAGGGGTGCTGCACGCGCCGAGCGTCGTCGCCCGTGCCCTGCCGTCGGATGCGTCGCGACGGCGACCGCCGTCGGCGCAGCCCTGATGCCAGCCCGAGCGGCGCGCCAAACCTACCACCGCGGCTGCAGTTGCGTCGAGCGCGCCGGAGCGCGTCCGTCCCCCGCGCGCGACACGTCTGTCCTCGCGCGGCGACGGCGCGCCGCGCGGGGCGTCGTCAGAAGGAGAGGCCGAGCGTTCCGTACACGCTCACGCGGTTCGACGCGCGCTGCGTCTCGCGCACCGGCGCGGCGACGCCCACGCGCAGCCGGTAGCCCTGGTCGTACTGCAGCGCCGCGTCGAGGTTCAGCTCCGCGCCCACGGACGTCAGCCAGCGCGGCGCGTCGGGCGACACGACCAGGTTCGGCGCGCCGGTCGACGTGCGGCGGCAGAGCGTCTGCTCCCCGCGGTCGACGTCCGCCGGGCACCACGCGGTCGCCGCGTCGGCGAAGGCGCTCAGCGACACGCGGTCGAGGAAGGCCGGCAGCAGCGCCAGCCCGCGCGCGGGGAGCAGCAGCGGCGCGCGGTACTCGACCGACGCGGCGGCCGCGCGCAGGCCGCGCTGCGCGCCGGCGGGACAGCCGCGCGCGCCGAACGAGCGCGACGGGTCGCCCACCGAGACGCCGGGCAGCAGCACTGCGCTGCTCCCGCTCACGCCGCCCGCCGTGAACTCGGTCGCGGTGCGCCGGTCCGTCACGCCGCCCGCCGCGCGCACGGCGAGGACGTGGTGCGAGAAGCCCGGCAGGTCGAGCGAGCGGTAGGCTCGCGCGACGCCGACCGCGCGCCGTGACGAGCCCGCGGCGACGCCCGCGCCGTCCTGCCAGCGCTGCTGCGCGCTGAACGAGAGCGCGACGCCGTCCTCCGGCGAGATGCTGACGAGCGGCCGGCGCGCGTTGGTCCACGCGCCGCTCACGCCGAGCGTCGGGAAGGACGCGCCGATGACCGAGTCGGCGAAGGCGGCGAGCGCCGGCAGCGTGGAGCGGTACGCGCGCGTCTCCCAGTACGCGCCGACGGACAGCGAGGAGCTCGTGCGGTAGCGCGGCCGCGCGAACACGAGGCTCGCGCCCACCTGGCGCGTGCGGCGGTCGAGCGGCCGGTCCTCGCGCACGCCGCCGCTGCGCTGCACGGCGAGCGTGTCGTACTGCCAGCCCTGCGTCGCGAACAGGTCGACGTACGGTCGCGCGGCGCGCACCAGCCGGTACGAGAGGTCGCCCTCCAGGTCGCGCGTCTCGACGTTCACGCTGAGCTGCGCGTCGTACGCGTGGCGCCCGAGCACGTCCCGCCCGCTGGTCGCGGCGCCGAGCAGCGTGCCGCCGCCGTCGGCCTGCCCGCCGAGCGGCGTCCAGTAGCGCGGCAGCAGCGAGCGCCACGCGCGGTACGGGCGCGCCGCGCCGGACGCCGCGGCCACGTCGCCGACGGTCGACGTCTGCGCGAAGGCCGGCGCCGGCAGCGCCGGGCCATCGACGGTGTCGTGCACGACCTCGAGGTCCCGCACCGCGACGTGCAGCCCGTCCGCGCGCAGCAGCATCGCGGCCAGCCGCCCGCCCGCCGACGACGGCACCGGCTGCGTGACGCCGAGCGCGGTCACGGCCACGCGACGCGGGCGCGGGTCGTCGAGCGTCGCCGCGTACGGCTGCGGCGTGCCGCTCCGGTCGGACGACCAGACGAGCGTGCGCCCGTCGGTCGCCCACGACGGCGCGGACGCGACGGCGCGCTCCTCGCCCAGCACGCGGCGCGCGAGCCCCGTCGTGTCGAGCACCACGACGGCGGAGCGTCCCCCGCGCGTCAGCCGCACCGCCGCGACGAGCGCGCCGTCGGGGGACCAGCGCGGCTCGGCCCACTGCGTGTCGGCCGCGGCGCGCGTCAGCGACGCGATGGCCGAGCCGTCCGGGCTCACGCGCACGAGCCGCGTGGTGCCCGCCACGTTCTGCACGGCCACGATCGCGCCGTCGCGCGCCCGCGCGTCCGGGTGCGACAGCCGCTGGCCGAACGTCAGCCGCCGCTGCCCGCGCGACGCCGCGCCGAAGTCGATCGTGCGCCCGGTCTGCACCCACAGGTCGCCGCGCACGGTGAACGGATCGGCGTACTCCAGCTGCGAGAAGAGCGTGCCGCCCGCGAAGGGTCCCGCCGTCAGCCGGACGTTGGGCGACAGCGCGTTGCGCCGGCCCAGCCTCTCGCGCGCGCCGTCGAGCGTCACGCGGTACTCGCCCGGCACGTCGCGCCCGTCGCTCGCCGCGTAGACGAGCGTGCGCGCATCCTGCCAGCGCGGATACGCCGCGTACCAACCCTCGCGCGTCAGCAGCCGCCACGACGCGTCGCGCACCGCGCCGCCCGCCGGGTCGGCGCGCAGCTGCGCGTCGAGCGAGTCGCGCCAGCGCCGCCATCCCTGCTCGAAGGACAGCCCGAAGCCGAGACGCGACGCGTGGTTCAGGCGATACGGGATCAGCATCCCGCTCGTGCGTTCGACGAAGCGGCGCATCCCGTCGGGCGGGCCGTGGCGCGCGAGGTAGTCCACCACCAGCGAGCCGTGCACGTACGCCTGCGAGCCGCCGGGAAACACCGAGCTCTCGAGGCTCAGCTGGTCGAGGCGCGGCAGGCGCGACTCGGCCGCCGCGGTGCGCGCCAGCAGGCGGTGCTCGCTGCCGACGATGCGCCCCGCACCCGTCAGCTTCGACTCGTAGTAGACCGCGAGCCCCTCCGTCAGCCACGACGGCGCGTACGCGTTCGGGAAGAGCGCGGGGTTCCGCCCGAACACGCGCTGCAGCGCGCGCCACACGCCGCGGGAGCGGTCCAGGTGGAAGACGTGCGTCAGCTCGTGGGTGATGAGCAGCTCGCTCCAGTCGTCGTAGAAGCGGAGCGACGAGACGTCCACGGGCGGCTGCGCGTAGACGACGATGCGGTTGGACGGGAAGGTGTTCGCGTAGCCGTTGCTGAAGTCGACGTTGTCGGCGACGACGAGGTCGACCGGCCCGCGCGGCGGGGTCAGCTCGGCCGCCAGGCGCGCCCACGCGCGCTCCGCGGCCGCCGCCGCGCCCCGGCCCTGCGCCTCGTGCTCGGCGCGGAAGTGCACGAGGAAGTGGGCGGTCGACAGCGTGCGCCAGTCGCCACGCGGGTCGACCCCCTGTGCGCGAGCGGCGTTCGTCGTGGCGAGGGACATCACGAGCGCGAGCAGCCCGAGCGCCGAGCGCCCAGGGCCCGGGGGGGGGGGGACCCCCCCGCGCCGGGCGCGGCGCGCGGCGCGTTACGCGGGGCCCCGGCCCCCCCCCGGCCGG
>CBHYLO010000268.1:0-6394 GCA_966128675.1 uncultured bacterium
CCGTGCCCTCGGCGGCCGGTGTCGCACTCCTCCGGCACGAACTACTCGTTTGACTGCGGATGCTCCGGATCGGAACGGATGAGACGGATCGCTCCGCGTGGTGCATGACGCGTCATCGCCACGCGGAGCGCTCCGCACGATCCGTCTCATCCGGAGCATCCGTAGCCCCTCGTTCACCGGCCCCTGCCCTGGCGCGCCGGACCCAGAACGACATGAGACAGGATGACCAGGAGGCTCCGCAGAGCGCATGGAATCTCGCGCACCGCGGAGCCTCCTGGTCATCCGGTCACGAGCAGTTCGTCGTTCGGACCCGCCGCCCGACGCCGCTCACGGCGCTGGCTCGGCGAGGATCAGCGCCGCGCCGTCCGGGATCCCCGTGCACGCCTTCACGTGGTCGTATCCCTCCAGCCCGCGCGCCGCGACGTCGGCGGCGATGCGGCGGAAGTTCGTGAGCTGGCTGGCCAGCGTGCCGCGGATGCGCCGGTCGGGCGAGATGAGCGTGTAGCCGCTCGTGCCGCCGAGCACCTGCCAGCCGCGCGCGCGGTAGAAGGCGCGGGCGGCGGGGACGTCGGGCACCGCGAAGGCCGTCGTCCGCTGCAGCCCGAAGGTGCTCTCCGTGAGCGCGGCGCTGCACGCGGCGTCGTGCCGCGCGCCGGGCGGCGCGGGCGGCAGCGCCGCATCGGGGGCGACGGGTGCGACGGGCGCGGCGAGCAGGAGGAGCAGCGACAGGAGGGGCGTGGGCGGCATGCGGGACACGATGGCGACCCGCGCGCCGCGGCGCATGGCGCATTCCGCTCATGCAGAGGCGGAGATGCTGCGGACTGCGGGCTGCGGGCTGCGGATCCACGGCCGCTCGGGACGTGTCGGTGCGCCGGTCCCCTCTGGCCTGTTGGGGGGATACGGATGCTCCGGATGAGACGGATCATGCGGATCGTCCCGCGTGGCGGCGACGCGCCATGCGCTACGCGGAGCGATCCGAACGATCCGCTCCATCCGGAGCATCCGTAGTCAAACGAGCAGTTCGTGCACGCGGGCCACGATGTCCGACGCCGAGGGCTCGGACGGAATCCGCAGCCCGCAGCCCGCAGCCCTCGTCACGTCCGCTCGACGATCCGGTCGATGAGATGACTGGACTGTTCGAGCGCCGTGTCGGTGAAGTCGCCGAAGAACGTCCGCACCTCCGCGAACATCCGCTCGAACGCCGCCTGATCGCCCGCGCGCAGCACCGTCGCCAGCTCCGCCGCCGCGCCGCGGAAGGCGTCCGTCACCGCGCCCAGCTCCGGGTTCCGCATCTCCAGCGGGCCGTAGAGCGCCGGCGACTGCGCGAAGTGCCGCGCCGCCACGTACAGCTCCAGCAGGTACGCGGGCGACGTGAAGCGCAGCGTCTCCTCCAGCGGCAGCCCCGCGCGCGCCAGCGTCAGCCCCAGCACCTGCGTCTGGAAGTGCGTCAGCACCTGCACGATCGCCATCACGCGGTCGTGGTGCGCCGGCGTCGCCTCCGTCACCACCAGCCCGCGCGCCGCGAAGGCGCGCGCCACCCAGTCCGCCCACGCGTCGCCGCGCCCGCGGCACAGCACCACGCGCTGCCCCTGCAGCGAGTGCACGCTGGCGCCGAACATCGGGTGCGTGCCGACGACGCTGGCGCGCGTCGCCGCCAGCATCGCCGCCACCGGCGCGCGCTTGACGCTCGTCACGTCCATCAGCAGCGCGTCCGCGCGCACGTGCGGGCCCACCGCCGCGATCACCGCCTCGGTGACGTCGATCGGCACGCTCACGATCACCACGTCCGCCGCGGCCGCCGCCTCCGCCGCGCCGAGCGCCGTGTCGACGTCCGACACCAGCACGCGGTGGCCCAGGTCCCCGAACAGCCGCGCCATCAGGCGGCCGATGCGGCCGTGCCCGCCGACGATCGCCACCGTGCGCGGCGCCTCGCCCGGCGGCACCTCGGCGCGCAGCGCGGACTGGTGCTCGCGGCTCGCGCGCAGCAGCAGGCGGAAGATCGCCTCCACCTCGCCCACCGGCAGCCCCAGCTCCGCCGCGTCGCGCGTGCGCTCGGCCAGCACCTCGCGCTCGCGCGCCGGGTCGCGCACGCGCATCCCGTGCGCGCGCTTGTACGCCGCCACCTCCGCGACGACCGCCATGCGCCGCGCCGTCAGCTGCAGCAGCTCGCGGTCGAGCGCGTCGATCGTCGCGCGCAGCACCGCCAGCGGCCGCGCGGCGGCGTGCTCCTCGCCGTCCGTCACGCGTCGTCCCCGTCGCGGGCCACGGGCGCCACGGGCGCCGCGAGCGCCAGCACGACGGCCGGCAGCAGGAGCGTGAAGCAGGCGCCGCGGCCGTCCGGGCCCACGTCCACCGTCAGCTCGCCGCCCATCGCGCGCGCCAGGTCGCGGCTGATCGCGAGGCCCAGCCCCGTGCCCTCGGTGCCCGTGGTGAGCGTGCGCCCCAATTGCACGAACGGCTCGAACACCGCCTGCCGCTGGTCCTCCGGCACGCCGGGGCCCGTGTCCGTGACGGTGAGCCGCGCCTGGTCGCCGGCCATCGCGCCGTGCACCGCGACCCGCCCGCCCGTCGGCGTGAACTTGATCGCGTTCGAGAGCAGGTTGAGCACCACCTGCTCGACCTTCGTGCGGTCGGCCAGCACCGGCAGGTCGCCCGTGACGTCGCAGGCGAGCGTCAGCCCCTTGAGCTGCGCCAGCGGGCGGGCCATCTCCAGCACCGCCGCGACGCTCGCGGCGAGCGGCATCGGCGCCAGGTCGTACGTCAGCTGCCCCGCCTCGATGCGGCTGTAGTTCAGCAGGTCGTTGATGATGCGCAGCAGGTGGCGCTGGCTCGCCTGGATGCGGTCGAGGTCCGAGCGCTGCGTCTCGGTGAGCGGGCCGCGCAGCTCCATCGACAGCAGCTCCGCGTAGCCGCCGATCGCGTTCAGCGGCGTGCGCAGCTCGTGGCTCATCGCGGCCAGGAACTCGCTCTTGGCGCGGTTCGCGGCCTCCGCGGCCGCCACGCGGCGCGCGTCCTCCAGCGCCTGCTGCTCCGCCGCGCGCCGCTCGGTGAGGTCGCGCGTCACCTTGGCGAAGCCCACCAGCGTCCCGCTCGCGTCGCGCAGCGCGGTGATGACGACGTTGGCCCAGAAGCGCGTGCCGTCCTGCCGCACGCGCCACCCCTGGTCCTCCACGCGCCCCTCGGCCGTCGCGACGCGGAGCTCCCACCCCGGCTTGTCGGCCGCCACGTCCTCGGGCGGATAGAACGTCGAGAAGTGGCGGCCGATGATCTCGTGCGCCTGGTAGCCCTTGAAGCGCTGCGCGCCCGCGTTCCAGGTGCGGACGTAGCCGTCGGCGTCGAGCGCGAAGATCGCGTAGTCGCGCACGCTCTCCACCAGGAGGCTGAAGAGCGCGCCCTCCGCCTGCAGCCGCGCGATCGCGGCGGAGGCCGCCGATGCGATCGGCGGCGCGTCCCCCGGTCCCGGCGTGGGCGAGTCGCTCATCGTCCTGATCTCAGCGTTTGCGAACCCCCTCCGTCCCGCGCCGGCCCCTCCCGGGCGCCGTGGCGATCCCGGGAACCCTAACGAACCGTAACGTGCGAGGGCCCGGCCGCAAAAGGTCCTGCGTCGGTCCTGCGTCGCTCCTGCGTCGGTCCTGCGTCGGTCCTGCGCACTCCGCGGGCCGTGGCGCCGTCCGGGAGCCCGCCTGGGCCCCCGGACGGTCGCCCCGTCTCACTGCAGCGTCGTGGCCTGCGTCGCGCTGCCGGCGAGGCCGTTGAGGAAGAACTTGAACGTCCCGTGCGGCTGCGCGCGGTACAGGATCTCGGGGCCGAACAGGTAGAGCGTCCCCTGGCCGACCTTCGCCTCGACGGCGGCGGCGCCCCCCTCGAGGTGCTTCTGCCCCCACGCCCAGCCGCTGCGCAGCGGCGCGGCCGTGTCGTACCACGCCACGCGCTTCACGCCGCGCGCCGCCGCGTCCGGCCCGAGCGTGAACGCCGGCGAGTCGTCGAAGAAGACGTCCGCCTGCGCCTCCATCCCGAACGCCGACGCCTGCGTCGTGTCCACGCGCACGCGCAGCACCGAGCCGGGGACGTAGAACTGCTCGCGCGGCAGCGGCTTGCCCTGCGCGTCCACCAGCTTGTTCCCCACCGGCAGGCCGAGGTGCTGCGCCAGCACCGTCGAGGAGCCGATGGTGATCACCGTGCCGCCCGCCTCGAGGAAGCTCTTGAGCTGCGGGACGGTCTTCGCCACCGACGTGTTGCCGAGCGTCGCGCGGAGGTCGGCCGGGACCGCGTCGGCGCGCGGCTCGCCGCCGCCGAAGCCGCCGCCCTGCCCGTCGCGCGCCGGGATCGCGCCGTCGACGAGGATGATCGCGTCGTACTTCGCGCGCAGGTTGCCCGCGTCCAGCTGCGGCGCGTAGACGACGTCGAACGGGATCTTCTTCTGCTCCAGCAGCCAGCGCGTCCAGCCGGACGGCATCGAGCCGCCGTAGCGGTCCCACAGCGCCACGCGCGGCGCGCGCAGGCGGGCCAGGTCGCCCGCGGGCCGCGACGGCGCGGCGGCGACGTCGAGCCCCAGCTCGGTCGCGATCGGCTGCAGCCGCGCGCGCGTGTTCGCGCCGGCGGCGACGAAGAACGAGCCCGCCGGGTGGCCGGCGAACGGCGCGGTCAGGCGATAGACCTCCTCACCCGCGCCCACGAGGCGCACCGCGGCGGGGAAGGCGTCGTTGTACTTCGCGGAGATCACGTAGCCGGCCGCGTTGCCGGCGGCGACGGTGCCCGGCGCGGGCTTCACGTTCCAGTCCTTCACCTCGACGAACGGGCCGTCGAAGCCGTCCAGGATGCGGTCGAACTTCACGCCCATCTGGTAGGCGAGCGTCCAGCCGGCGGCGTCGTACGGCGGGATCGGCGGGCCGCCCGGGTACAGGAAGTCGTTCGGATGGTCCTGCGGCTCGAACATGTCGAGGATGTGCGGCCGGAACGGCTGCGCCGTCTTCAGCACGTACGAGCCGGCCGGGTACTGCTTGCCCGCGGCCGTGAACGCGGCCGTCGCGCGGTGCACGGTGATGCCGTTCTCGCGCAGCGCGTTGATCAGGTGCACGACGCGCGGGAAGTCCGGCTGGTCGGCCGGCAGGACGTAGCCGCGCGGGTCGCGCGCCTCGGGCCGGCGCATCATCGCGAGGTAGCGCTGCGACGCCTCGGCGTTGGCCGCGCCGCCGAACTGCCCGCCCGCCGTCATCACGCCCGCGGGGCCGCCGGCGTTGTTGTTGCCGCCGCGCGCGCCCTGCATCGAGTCGCGCACCGCGTCCAGCCGCGTCGGCGAGACGGTCCAGCTGTCCCTGCTCCCGTGCTCGATCGAGTTGCGGCCCATCCGCCAGATGTTGAACAGGAAGGTGTCCTTGTAGCGGCTGGCGACGTCGAGCACCGCGTAGTTGGCGGTGATCGAGTAGTCGATCGAGTTGCGGAACTTCCACTCCTGCGGCGCGATGGGCAGCGGCAGGTCGGCGCTCGGCAGCTGGCGGTTGGCGACGAACGGGATCCGCATCGGCGTCGGGTTGCCGATCGTCTCCGTCAGCAGCCCGATCATGTTGTGGAAGTAGACCGTCGTGCGCAGGCCGCCGTTCCACCACGTCGAGTAGTTCGCGCCGCGCCGCATCGTCACGCCGCCCTTGTCCTCGGCGATGAAGCGGTTGTGCATCGCCGCGCCCACCAGGTCGAGCCCCGTCACGATGAGCGGGTCGAGCTGGTAGTTGAACGGGTCGCGGAACGGCGGCGCGAACATCACCGTCCCGGTCGGCCCGGTCTGGTGATGGTTGTACATGATCTGCGGGAACCACTCGTGGAACAGCTGCCGGTTCATGTTCTCCGACTCCGGCTGCGTCGACATGTAGAAGTCGCGGTTGTTGTCGTGCCCGATGTACTTCTGGTACAGCCGCGGGATCCCGTTCGTGCTGCGCTTGAGCGAGTCGGGCTCGCGCATGTACCAGTCGGACACGAGCTGCATGCCGTCGGGGTTGGCGTGCACCGCCAGCACGACGACGTCGCGCAGGATGCGCTGCGTCTCCGCGTCGTTGCGGCTCACCAGCTGGTAGACGGTCTCGATGAGCTGCTGCGCGCCGAGGACCTCGGTCGCGTGCAGGCCGCCGTCGATCCAGACGATCGCCTTGCCCTCGGCCGCCAGCGCGCGCGCCTGCGCCTCGGTGACGCCCTCGGTCTTCGCGAGGCGGGTCGCGATCTCCTTGTAGCGCGCCAGGTTCCGGTGGTTCTCCGGCGACGTGATGATCGCCATCAGCTGCGACCGCCCCTCCGCCGTCTTCCCGATGTCGACGACCTTCATGCGGTCCGACTGCTGGTCGAGCTGGCGCCAGTAGGCGGTGAAGCGGTCGTAGTTGGGCAGGCGGTAGTCGGCGCCGATGCG
>CBHYLO010000269.1:0-6394 GCA_966128675.1 uncultured bacterium
GGGCCCGCCCCCCCGCCGCCGAAGCCGCTCATCCCGCTGAACGCGCCGAGCCGGCGCATGTCGTCGTACTGCTTCCGCTTCTCCGCGTCGCCCACGACGCCGTACGCCTCGGAGATCTCCTTGAAGCGGTCGGACGCCTTGGGGTCGTCCTTGTTGGCGTCCGGGTGGTACTGCTTCGCCAGGCGCCGGTACTGCTTCTTGATCTCGTCCTGCGTGGCCGTGGGCGTCACCCCGAGCACGGCGTAGTAGTCCTTGCCCTGCGGCATGCGTGGCGGCGGGAGGGAGAGGAGAGGCGGGAGCGGAGCGGAGTGGCGGTCGTGCGGTCAGCCGTTGTACTGACGCACGACGACGCGCGCGGGCCGCAGCAGCTGGCCGGCGAAGACGTAGCCCGGCTGGTAGACGCGCGCGACCAGGTGGTCGTCCTCGCGGCTCTGCGCGGGCTCGGTGCCGAGCGCCTCGTGGAGCGCGGGATCGAACGGCTGGTCCACCGGATCGACGATCTGCAGCCCGGCGTTGCCGAGCGTCTTCAGCAGCTTGCGCTCGACCATCGCCACGCCCTCGACGATCGTCGTCGCGTCGGTGGTCGCGGGATCGACGTGCGCGAAGCGCGCGAGGTCGTCGAGCGCGTCGACCAGGTGCTTCACGAGGTCGGCCTGCGCCTTCCCGCCCGCCTCGGCGCGCTCGCGCTGCGTCCGCCGGCGATGGTTGTCGTACTCCGCGGCCAGCCGCAGGTACCGATCGCGCTGCTCCTCCAGCTGGCGCGCGAGGTCGTCGGTGCCGACGGCGGCCTCCGCGTCGGCGCGGGTGCCGGCCTCCGCGCCGGTCGTCGTCGCGGCAGGCTGGTCGTCAGGCGTGATCTGGTCGGGAGCGGTCATGATCGGGGTGCGGCGAGAGCGTGAGGACGGCGTGCGTGGCCGCGGAGCCACGGAAGGCCGGACGCTCCGGAGGGGTGCAACGGACATGCCCCCTACGGCTGCCGATCCGGCAGGATTCGGGCGATCGCGGAAGATCGCGCCGCGTGCGGAGTCGGGGCTAGTCCGCCCCGCCGCGCGCGAGCGTCCGGCGCACGAGCTCCAGCGCGAACTGGCTCGCGCGGAAGCGGATCTCGGCGCGGTCGCCGATGAAGACGCTGCGGTGGGTGCGGACCTCGCCGTCGACGTCGACGGCCGTCCACACGGTGCCCACGGGCTTCTCCTCGGAGCCGCCGTCGGGCCCCGCGACGCCGGTGATCGCGACGCCGACGCGCGCGCCCATGCGCTCGCGCGCCCCGCGCGCCATCCGCGCGGCCACGGGCTCGCTGACCGCGCCGTGCTCCGTCAGCAGCTCGGGCGGCACGCCGAGCGCGTCGACCTTCACCGCGTTGGCGTACGAGATCACGCCGCCCAGGAAGACGTCGCTCGATCCCGGCACGCTCGTCAGCCGCGCGCCCAGCAGCCCGCCCGTGCAGCTCTCGGCGACGGCGAGCGTGAGGCCCGCGGCGCGGCACCGCTCGAGGATCACCTGCGCCATGTCGGTCGCGTCCTCGCCGTACGCCCACTGCCCGACGTGCGCGCGCAGCGCGTCGATGCCGCGCGCCAGCGCCGCGTCCGCGTCGGGCGCGGTGCGGCCGCGCGCGGTGAGGCGCAGGTCCACGCCCTCGTGCCCGGGCAGGTACGCGAGCGAGAGGCCGTCGATGCCGCGCGCCAGCTCGCCCAGGCGGTCCGCGATCGCGCTCTCGGCGATGGCCGTCGTGCGCAGCGTGCGCGAGCGCACCACCGTCGGCTCGCCCGTCGCGCCGCGCGCTGCCTGCTCGCGCGCCGCGCGCTCGCGCAGGATGGGCCCCAGCTCGTCGGCGAGCATGCCGCGCATCTCGCGCGGCACGCCGGGGAGCATCGCCACCCAGCGCCCCTGCGCGTCCTCCAGCCACACGCCCGGCGCGGAGCCGTGGCGGTTCACCAGCTTGCGCGCGCCCTCGGGCATCAGCGCCTGCTGGCGGTTGGAGTGCGGCAGCGGGCCGCCGAAGCGCGTGCGCCAGCGCTCCTCCAGCCACGCGAGGTGCTCGGCGTCCATCACCATCGCGCGGCCGAACAGCGCGGCGATCGACGGCTTCGTGAGGTCGTCGGCGGTGGGACCGAGGCCGCCCGTGGTGATCACCGCGCCCGTGCGGTCCAGCGCCTCGCGCACCGCGGCCGCGATGTCCTCCGCGCCGTCGCCGACGGAGCTGCGGCGCACGATCTCGATGCCGACCGCCGCGAGCTCGCGCGCGAGGTGCGCGCCGTTCGTGTCGATGGTGAAGCCGAGCAGCAGCTCGTCGCCGATCGTGAGGATCTCGATGCGCATGGCGGTAAGCTAACCGCGCCGCCGCGCGCCGCGTGCCCGGTGGATGCTCCTCGGTGGATGCTCAGCGCCGCGCCGGTGCGGGCGCGCGCAGGATGCCGCCGTAGCGATGCAGGTAGAGCGCGAGCGAGTACAGCGTCAGCCCCACCGCGCCGACCATCGCGAGCGCGCCGGCGATGCCGTTGAACCACGCCCACGCGCGCCAGCCCGCGGCGCCCTCCCAGCCCGAGCGCTGGGCGAGCGTCTGCGCGAAGAACCAGAAGTACGCGGCGCCCACCCACGTCGACTGGAAGCCCGTCTTCCACTTCGCCGGCCCGATGGCGCCGATGACGAGCCCGCGCCGCGCGGCGATCTGGCGGAACACGGTCATGAACACCTCGCGGCCCACGACCACCGCGACGATCCACCACGGCAGCCCGACGAAGCCGAGCGGCGTGACGAAGGCGAACTCGGGGCGCGTGGCGGCGTGGCTCGCGAGCGGCCGCAGGAGCGGCCCGCCCATCATCACGACCATCGGGACGAAGGTCGCGACCAGGAGCAGCTTGTCCGCGAGCGGATCGAGCAGCCGGCCGAGATCGGTCACCAGGTTGCGCGTGCGCGCGAGGTGGCCGTCCCAGTAGTCCGTCACCGCCGCGACGATGAACAGCACGAACGCCGCGATCCGCGCCGTCGCCGTCGGCACGAAGGGCAGGACGGCGATGAAGGGCGCGGCCGCGATGCGAGCGACGGTGATCGCGTTCGGCAGGTTCACGGGCAGGGATGAGCGGGGCGTCGGCCGGGAAGATAACCGGCGGGCCGGGGGCGACGGGACCGGTCCGCGCGCGGCCCGGCGGACCGGCCCGTGCCGGCGGTCACCCGAGCGCCCGCACCACGAGCTTCGAGACCGCCTTCAGCGTGTCGAACACGCCCGCGCCCGTCGTCGCCACGGCCTCGAACGACGGCACGCGCTCCCACCACTCCCCGGTCGGCAGCTTCTCGACCAGCGGCACGCCCGGGCGGAACGGGTTCTCCGACGGCTTCTGCTTCGCCGGCTCGGTGACCTCCCAGCCCGGGTTCAGCATCGCCTCCAGCTCGGGGAGCGGCGCGGCGTTGGGGAGATCGCGCTTGTTGTACTGCAGCACGAACGGCATCCGGGTCAGGTCGTACCCGTGCTCCGCCATGTTGTCGTACAGGTTCTGCATCGACTCCATGTTCGCCTCGGCGCGGTCGACCTGCGAGTCGGCCACGAACACGACGCCGTCCACGCCCTTCAGGATCAGCTTCCGCGAGGCGTTGTAGTACACCTGCCCCGGCACCGTGTAGAGGTGGAACCGCGTGCGGAAGCCGCGGATCTCGCCCAGGTCCACCGGGAGGAAGTCGAAGAAGAGCGTGCGCTCGGTCTCCGTCGCCAGCGAGATGAGCTTCCCGCGCGTGTTGGGGCTCACCTTCTCGTACACGAACTCGAGGTTCGACGTCTTGCCGCCGAGGCCCGGGCCGTAGTACACGATCTTGCAGTTGATCTCGCGCGACGCGTAGTTGATCATCGACATCGGCCGGCCCTCAGGAGAAGAGTCGGTCGATCTCGTCCTCGGCCCCGGCCAGCAGGTCGAGGGGGGCCGGCTCGGCGCCGAGCGCGCCGGTCAGGCCACGGGCGGCGCCCGAGACGCCGGCGGCGCCGGCGGGGGTGGCGCCGCGCGAGAACACGGTCTCGAACAGGCGCGCCAGCTCGTCGACGACGCCCTTGAGCTTCAGGCGCACCAGGCCGAGCGTCGTGCGGTCGTCGAACAGGACGACCAGGATGATCCGCCGCGCGACGTCGGCGAGGAACATCGACTCCTTCTCGCCCTGGTGGAACAGGGTCGTGAAGTCCTTCTCGCCGATCAGCTTCGCGAGCTGGTCGTTGGCGCTGAAGTCGGCCGCGGTGAGCGAGGCGAACGCGGTCGCGTCGAACGCGGGCGGCTCGCCGACGGTCGCCACGAGCTGCCCGGCCCGGTCCACGAGCAGGGCGCAGCGCGCGTTCGAGTCGTACAGGAACCGCTGCAGCGATCCGCTGATCGCCTGGAAGTCGTCGTCCGTGAACGACCAGCTGACCGCACCAGGGGGCATGCCGAGAAGCGAAGGAGGTCCGGGCCGCCCGCGCCGGCGGGCGACGAGGACGGCTCGCTAGCGCGCGAGCGACGCCTCCACCGCGGCCAGGGCCTGGCGGCCCCGCCGCCGCAGCAGAGGGAGGGGCTCCCAGCGCACGTAATCGCGGAGGAGCCTCGCCGTATCTACGCTCGGACGGGTCGCGAGGTAACTCACGGCGGCGAATCGGCGCACCGGCTGGCGGCTGAACAGCCCCTGGCGGCTCCGATCGAGCATCCCCGCCCAGACGGCGGTGCCCAGCACTAGCCCGCCCGCGAATCCGGCCGCCAGCAGCGCCAGCGCCCCGGCGCCGGCGTCCTCCTCGCGGCGGCGGCGCACGCGGCGCTCGTGGTCGCGGCGCTCGCTCCGACGGCGCTCGAACAGGTCCGGCCCGTCGTCGATGAGGAGCCGCGCGCGGCGCCCCGTCACATCTCCCTCCGCGCGGAGATGGCCTGGGCGATGGTCACGCCGTCGGCGTACTCCAGGTCCCCGCCCACGGGCAGGCCGCGCGCGATGCGGGTGACGGCCACGCCGCTCACCTGCCCCGCCAGCTGGCGCTGCACGTACAGCGCGGTCGCCTCGCCCTCGAGGCTCGGATTGGTGGCCACGATCACCTCGCGAATCTCCCCGTCCCGCACCCGTGCCACGAGGCGGTCGATGGTCAGGTCCTCGGGCATCACGCCGTCCAGCGGCGACAGGCGCCCGCCGAGGACGTGATAGAGCCCGCGGTACTCGCCCGTGCGCTCGATGGCGCCGATGTCGGACGCCTCCTCGACCGCGCAGATCACGCTGCGGTCGCGCCGCTGGTCGCGGCACACGCTGCAGCGCTCCTCCTCGGTGAGGTTGAAGCACTCGGCGCACGGGCGCACGCGCTCGGCCAGCGTGGTGAGCGCGTCGGCCAGGCGGCGGCTCTGCTCGGGGCGCTGCTTGAGCAGGTAGTAGGTCAGCCGCAGCGCGGTCTTGCGGCCGATGCCGGGCAGCTTGGACAGCTCGGCGGCCAGTTCGTCGATCGCGGACACGGCGACGGCGGGACTCGGCGCGACCGGCTCAGAACGGGAGCTGGAACGGCAGGTTCATCCCGCCGGCCGCCTTCCCCATCTCCGCCTCCTCGAGCGCCTTCGCCTTCGCCTGCGCGTCGCGCAGCGCGACCGTGACGAGGTCCTCGAGCATCGCGACGTCGTCGGCGCTGACGACGCTCGGGTCGATCTTCACCGCGCGCACCGCGCCCTTCCCGTCCGCCTCGACGGTGACCATGCCGCCGCCGGCGGTGCCGGTCACGGTCCGCTGCGCCAGCTCGTCCTGGATCTGCTGCAGCCGCCCCTGCATCTCCTGGGCTTGCTGCATGAGCTTCATGATGTCCATGATCGAAAACCTAATGCGGAGGACGGAACTGCGGAGAACGGAAGTGCGGCAGACGGTGAGGCGTGATACGGAACGGCGGACGCTACGAGCTCGAAGCGTCGCGCGTGACGGGTCCGCCCCACCGTCTCACGCTGCATCGTCCTCCGCCGTTCCGTCCTCCGCCCCATCGTCCTCCGCCTACTCCAGAAGGTCCAAGTCCAGCGCGTCGATCGCCGCCCCCAGCACGGGATCGCGCCGGCTCAGCGCGGTCATGCGCTCGGCCCGCACGGTCTCCGTCGTGAGCCGCTCGGCCGGCGCGCCGCTGGCCTCGGGGGCGCGCACGATGACGCGCGTCGCGCCCGGGTGCGCGCGCTGCACGGCGACCAGCACGTCGTCGCGCGCGCTCTCGAGCGCCTGCACGTAGGCGGGGTTCGCCTCCTGCAGCTCGATCGTCACGGCGCCCGACGCCGCGACGGCGATGGGCAGCGCGTCGGCGAGCGCGGACCCGATGAGCGGGCGCGCCGCGCGCGCGAAGTCGACCACCTGGTCCCAGCGCTCCGCGAGCACCGCGACGTCCATCGTCGGGCCGCGCGGCGCGGGCGCGTCGGCGACGGCGGCCGGCGCGGCACTGGGC
>CBHYLO010000270.1:0-6386 GCA_966128675.1 uncultured bacterium
GTTCATCGAGTTCGTGCGGGGGAGGGCGAGCTGAGTCGCCGCTGGTGGCGGGGGCGCGGCGCCCCCCCCCCCGCCCCCGCCGGGGGGCACGGGGCCCGCCGCGCCCCCCCCCCCCCCCCCCCCCCCGACTGAGGTGGAGCTGCGCCTTACCTCAGTCCGCCCGGATGTTCCGGTCCGTCCGCCCCGTCTGCTCGCGCAGCACCGGGTCGGCCGAGGCGGGGTCGGCGACGTGGTCGCCCTTCGGGACGCCGGTCGGGGCGATCGGCGAGCCGCCCGTGCGGTCCCCCTCCAGGTCGGCGGTCGCCGAGGCGCGGCGCTCGGCCAGCCCCTCGACGTCGTCGGCGGCGGCCTTCAGCGCCTGCTGCTCGCGCTGCCAGCGCTCCTCGAGGATCGGCTTCGGGTCGGCGTGGCGGTCGACCTCCGCCGAGTTCCCCTGGCGCGGGCGGCCGGTGCCGATGCCCATCCCCTCCCAGCGCGGCGACGTCTCCTCCTCGCCCGAGTCGTAGCGGCGGCCGCGCTCCTCGTAGCGGTCCTCGTCGTCGCGCACCGTGAGGCGGTTGACGACCGTGTCCACGCCCGGCACGCCGCGCGTGACCGTCACCGCGTGGTGCGTCTCGTCCTCGGCGTGCACCCAGCCGGTGAGCTCGATGATGCCGGTGCCGATGGCGCCGATGTCGATCGCGCGCTCGCTCAGCACGGGATCGTTGCGGAAGGCCTCGAGCACGCGCTCCTCGAGCACCTCGCCCTCGTCGGCGTCGTCGCCGAGCGGCTCGTCGTCGTACTCGGGGACGTCGTGCGCGGACGGCCGGCCGGCCAGCGCCTGCTCCGTGCCGTCGTCCTCGAGCGCGGCCTCGCCGAACCGGTCGCGCACGCGCTGCGTGATGCCCGACAGCCCGCCGTAGCGCTGCGCGAGCAGCACGCCGGCGGCGAGGCCCGCGAGCGCGCCGACGGCGACGAAGATGGCGCCGGAGGTGGAGCTTTCGCGGTCGCGGTAGCGAATGGTGGCCATGCGGTGGTCCGTGTGGCGGAGGTGAAGATGCTCAAATAGTTTACGCGTCGTTCCCGGCAGCGTCGCTGCTCGTCGCACGGCCGGGATCCCACGCTACACTGCGACCGCGCGGGCGCAAGAACAAGGCCACCCCTCGGGGTCGCCAACTGCCTCTCTTCGATGTCCTCTCCGATCCTTGACCGACCCGACGCCCCGTCGCCCGACGCCCCGACGCTCACGCTCGTGCTGCCCGACGGCGCCACGCGCACCGTCCCCGCCGGCACGCTGCCCCGCGACGTCGTCGCGTCCATCGGCGAGCGGCTGCTGAAGGCCGCGGTCGCGGTCTCGGTGGACGGCGAGGTGCAGGACCTGATCACGCCGCTGCGCCGCGGCGGCGCGTTCAAGGTGCTCACGGACAAGAGCCCCGAGGCCCTCGCCGTGCTGCGCCACTCCGGCGCGCACGTGCTCGCGACGGCCGTGCGCCGCGTGCGCCCCGACGCCAAGATCGGCTTCGGCCCCGCGATCGACGACGGCTTCTATTACGACTTCGAGGTCGCCGCGCCCTTCACGCCCGAGGACCTGACGGCCTTCGAGGCGGAGATGCGCAGGGTCGTGCAGGAGAAGCTCGCCTTCGAGCGCCGCGAGGTCTCGCGCGACGAGGCGCAGGTCGTCTTCAAGGACGACCCGCTCAAGCTCGAGCGCCTGCAGGACCTGCCCGACGACGAGGTGATCTCGACGTACAAGGACGGCGACTTCGTCGATCTGTGCCGCGGCCCGCACGTGCCCGACACGTCGTGGCTCAAGCACTTCAGGCTGATGTCGACGGCCGGCGCGTACTGGCGCGGCGACTCCAAGCGCCAGATGCTGCAGCGCATCTACGCGACGGCCTTCTTCAAGAAGGAGGAGCTGGAGGCGCACGTCCACCGCATCGAGGAGGCGAAGCGCCGCGACCACCGCGTCCTCGGCAAGGCGCTCGACCTGTTCCAGTTCTTCCCGGTCGCGCCCGGCGCCGCGTTCTGGACGCCGCGCGGCACGACGCTCTACAACACGCTCGTCGACTTCGTGCAGGAGCGGCAGCAGGAGCGCTTCCTCGAGATCAAGACGCCGCTGCTCTTCACGAAGAAGCTCTGGGAGCAGTCCGGCCACTGGGGCAAGTACCGCGAGAACATGTTCCTCGTCCTCGACAACGAGACGAACGAGCACGACATGTCGCTCAAGCCGATGAACTGCCCCTCGCACCACCTGTACTTCGCGTCCACGCGCCACTCGTACCGCCAGCTGCCGCTGCGCTACGTGACGTTCGACGTGCTGCACCGCAACGAGCTCTCGGGCGCGCTGTCGGGGCTCACGCGCGTGCGCCAGTTCGCGCAGGACGACTGCCACGTCTACCTGCGCGAGGACCAGATCGTCGACGAGGTGAAGTTCCTCATGGACTTCATCCTCGGCTACTACGAGACGTTCGGGCTCACGGCGACGCTCAAGTTCGCGACGCGCCCCGAGCAGCGCATCGGCTCCGACGAGATGTGGGACCGCGCCGAGTCGGCGCTCCGCGGCGCGCTGGAGGCGACGGGCAAGGCGTACGAGCTGAAGGAGGGCGACGGCGCGTTCTACGGCCCGAAGATCGACTTCGACGTGCACGACTCCATCGGGCGCGCCTGGCAGCTCGGCACGATCCAGCTGGACTACGCGGCGCCGGAGCGCTTCGACCTGACGTACGTCGGCGCCGACAACGCGCCGCACCGCCCGGTCGTCATCCACCGCGCCGTCAGCGGCTCGATGGAGCGCTTCATCGCGATCCTCATCGAGCACTTCGCGGGCGCGTTCCCGGTCTGGCTGGCGCCCGAGCAGGTGACGGTGATCCCGATCGCCGAGGACTACGCGGAGTACGCGGGGCGCGTCGCGGCGACGCTGCGCGAGGCCGGCGTGCGCGTGGTGTACGACGCCGCGAGCACCGAGGACTACCGCGTGCGCATCCGCGAGGCGGCGACGATGAAGGTGCCGTACATGCTGGTGCTCGGGCGCCGCGAGGCGGAGGCGGGCACGGTCACGGTGCGCACGCGCGGCCGCGAGAAGCAGGAGGCGATGCCGCTGGAGCAGTTCGTCGCCCGCGTGACGGACGAGATCCGCACCCGGGCGCTGGTGCCGGTGTCGGACGCGGACGAGGCGGCGGCGGCGAAGTCGGCGGGCGCCGCGGGCTGAGGCGCGCCGCGGACGAGCCGGACGGCGGGGCGGTCGCACGATGGTGCGGCCGCCCCGCGTCGCGTTCCCGACGTCAGGACCTCGTGTCGAATGCGCGTGAAACGGTGGGGCTCGCCTTGCGGCGGCGCCCGGGCGGCTGCACGCTAGCGCAGCGGGAGTGATCCGCTCGGCGAGCCCCATCCTCTCGAGGAGGTCGCGATGCTCCGAACCATGGTCCCCGCAGGTCTGGCCCGAACCCGCGCCGGCGCGCCGTGGCTGGTGGCCGCCGCGCTGCTGGGCGCCGCCGCGCTCCCCGCGCAGCAGCCCGCGACGGGTGCCGTCACCGGCCGCGTCACCGGCGAGGACGGTGGCGGGATCCAGGGTGCCACCATCTCCGTCACCGGCACGCCCCTCGGCGCCACGACGCGCGCGGACGGCACGTACCGCCTGACGCTGCGCCCCGGCCGCTACGAGCTGCGCGCGCGCCTGATCGGCTACGCGGTCGCGCGCGACTCGGTCACCGTGACCGTCGGCGGGAGCGCGACCGCCAACTTCCGCCTGGAGCGCGCCGCCTCCACGCTCGAGGCGGTGGCGGTCGTCGGCACCCGCGCCGAGGCGCGCACGGTCATCGAGTCGCCGGTGCCGGTCGACGTCCTCTCGGCGGCGGAGATCAGGAGCACCGGCCGCGTCGAGACCGCGCAGATCCTCCAGCAGCTGGCGCCGAGCGTGAACTTCCCGCGCGCGACCATCAGCGACGGCACGGACCACGTGCGCCCCGCGACGCTGCGCGGCCTCGGCGCCGACCAGGTGCTGGTGCTGGTGAACGGGAAGCGGCGGCACACGAGCGCGCTCGTGAACGTCAACGGCTCGATCGGCCGCGGGCAGGCGGCGGTCGACCTGAACGCGATCCCGGCCAGCATGATCGAGCGCATCGAGGTGCTGCGCGATGGCGCCTCCGCGCAGTACGGCTCCGACGCCATCGCCGGCGTCGTGAACATCATCCTCAAGTCGAGCGGGGTCGGCGAGTTCTCGGCGACCGCCGGCCGCACGCAGACGACATACGCCCGGGAGTTCAACGCCGACCGGAAGGCGACCGACGGCGGGACGGTGCAGCTGTCGGTCAACGGCGGCGTGAGCCGCGCGCAGAACTCCTTCCTGCACGGCGGCCTGGAGTTCCGCGACCGGGGCGCGACCAACCGCACCCTCGGCGACCCGCGCCCGCAGTCGTTCGCGGAGGTCGCGAGCAACACGACGCGGACGAACCTCACGGGGCCGATCAATCATCGGCAGGGCGACGCGGCGACGACCGATCTGGTGGGCTTCGCGAACGCGGGCTACGCGCTGGCGAACGGCGTGGAGCTGTTCGCCTTCGGCGGCGTGAGCCGCCGCGACGGCGAGGCGGCCGGCTTCTTCCGGCGCGCGCAGGACGACCGCACGGTGCGCTCGCTCTACCCGAACGGCTTCCTGCCCCTCATCACGTCGCGCATCTGGGACGCCTCGGCCACCGCGGGCGCGCGCACGACGATGGGCCAGTGGCGCACGGAGCTGAGCACCGTCTTCGGCGGCAACTCGTTCCGCTACGACATCGAGAACAGCAACAACGCGTCGCTCGGCAACGCCAGCCCGCGGAACTTCTACGCCGGCACGCTGGTCGACCGCCAGTCGACGACCAACCTCGACGTCTCGCGCGAGTTCCGGCCGCAGGCCGTGCGGGCGGTCCGCACCGCGGCGGGCGCCGAGTTCCGCCTGGACTGGTACGAGATCCAGGAAGGCGATCCCGACTCGTACCGCGACGGCGACGTGCGCGTGATCGGCGCCAACGGCCAGCCGACGACGACGCGCGCGGCGCCGGGCGCGCAGGTGTTCCCGGGCTTCCGTCCGACCGACGCCACCGATCAGTCGCGCAACAACGTCGCGGTCTACGCCGACGTCGAGACCGACGTCACCGACCGCTTCCTGATCGCCGTGGCCGGCCGCTTCGAGAACTACAGCGACTTCGGCGCGACGACGAACGGCAAGCTGTCGTCGCGCTTCACCCTCGCGCCGGGCTACGTCCTGCGCGGCGCCGCCAGCACGGGCTTCCGGGCGCCCTCGCTGCAGCAGTCGTTCTACTCCGCGACGGCCACGAACTTCGTCAACGTGAACGGCAACCTGACGCCGTTCGAGATCAAGACCTTCCCGGTCAGCTCGCAGCAGGCGCGCGTGCTCGGCGCGTCGGACCTGGAGCCGGAGAAGTCGGTCAACCTGAGCGCGGGCCTGGCCATGGAGCCGGTGCGCAACCTCTCGCTGACCGTCGACGCCTACCAGATCGACATCGACGACCGGATCGTGCTGTCGGAGAACTTCACCGGCACCGCCGTCGCCGCGCTGCTGCAGCCGTTCGGCGCGACGGGCGGCCGCTACTTCACCAACGCGATCGACACGCGCACTCGCGGCCTGGACGTGGTGGCGAACTACGGGCTCAACCTGCAGGCGAACGGCTTCGCGCGGTTCACCGCCGGCTTCGCCCGCAACTACACCATCGTGCAGCGCGTGGACAGCACCCCGCCCGCGCTCCGCAGCCAGCAGGAGGCCCTGTTCGGGCGCGTCGAGCGCTCGCGCATCGAGGAGGGGCAGCCGCGCACCAACGTGCTGCTGTCGGCGACCTACGACCTCCGCGGCTTCGGCCTCGTGGCGCGCACGCAGCGCTTCGGGGAGGTCACCACGCGCACCGCGCTCACCGGCGCCGGCGTCCCGTCCGCGCCCGACCAGACGTTCGGCGCCAAGTGGATCACCGACGTCAGCGCGTCCGCGCGCATCCTGTCGCGCGTGACGTTCGTCGTCGGCTCGGACAACGTGCTCGACGTCTACCCGGACGAGAACAGCGACCGCCGCAACTCCAGCGCGGCCAACTCGGGGAACGCGAACTTCGGCATCTTCCCCTACAGCCAGTTCTCGCCGTTCGGCTTCAACGGCCGCTACGTGTACGCCCGCGTGACGATCGGGCTCTGACGCCGCCCGGCGCGTCGCGCCGCTGCAGCCGGGCGCGGGGGGGGGGCCCCCACGGGGGGGGGGGGCCCGAGCCGGTGCGCCCCCCCCCCGCCCCCCCCCCGGCCCCCCCCCCCAAAGGCACCGGGGGGGGCCCCCCCCCGGCCCCCCCCCACGGCCTGTCGCGCTCGGCGCGAGATCATTGCAGCCATCCGGCACGCCGCTAAGCTGCGTCGAGGTCGGACGGGGGGAG
>CBHYLO010000271.1:0-6376 GCA_966128675.1 uncultured bacterium
TGCCGCTAGCACCGTGCCGCGGCGGCCCCCCCCCCCGCCCTCCCGTCCTCCGCCGCATGGTGCATTTGACGGATGCGCCCCCTCCCGAGGTAGTGAAGACTGCTGGGCCAGCGCCGGGCCCGATGCCCGTCCCTCTCGACGCTCGTCTCCCTCCGTCCATGCGCCACGCGCTCCGTCGTGCCGTCCGCCGTTTGCTCGCCGCGCTGCCGGCCGCGCTCCTCGCCGCCTGCGGCGGCGATCCCGCGCCCGCCGGTCCGCCGCCCGTGGCGACGGCGCCCGCGGCCCTGACGTCGCCCGCGGCGGCGCTCGGGCCGGGGGAGCGGGCGTGCCTGGTGGCGCGCGACGCCGCCGGCGCCCCGGTCGCGAGCGCGGGGCTCGCGTGGACGCTCCGCGACGACGAGGCGCCGCTGGCCGTCGCGCGCGAGAGTGCGGCGGGCGCCGAGCCGGCGCGACTGGCCGCGGACGGATGCGTCGAGGCGCCGGCGACGGTGCCGTGGACGCGCGTGCTGACCGTCGTCGCCACGCCGCGCGACGGCGCCGCGCCCGCGGTGCAGGCGCGCGTGCTGCTCGTGCCGGCGCGCACGGCGTCGGCCGGCTGGACGCTGTGGGAGCCGCGCGCCGTCGACCTGGCGGCGCCGGACACGGTGCGCGTGACCGTCGTCGCGGACCGCGACCTGCGGGCGCTGCGCCTGACCTTCCTGGACGGGAGCGCCGCGCTCCCCTTCGAGCGGCTCGGTCCGCGCGTCTTCCGGCTGCCGGTGCCCGGCGCGCGGCTGGTGGCCGGCTACCACGTCGACGAGACGCACGCCACCGTCGGCTCGATCGAGGAGACCGACGCCGCGGGCGCGGTGCAGACGCGCGTCGCCGCGGTGAACGTGCGCGACGCCGGGGCGCCCGCCGTCGGCGTCACGCGGCTGGACGCGCACGCGCAGCGCACGCCGTACGTCCTGAACCTGCGCGTGGACGCGCCGCTGCCCGAGACGGCGCTGCCCGAGCACGTGCGCGCCGCGTACGCGCACCTGGCCGACGCGTACGACTTCGTGGCGCTCGTCGACCAGGTGCAGCGGAACCGCAACCGCCACTATCAGGGCGTGCGCAACGACGTCGACGGGCTCGGGATGACGCGCTTCGATCGCGGGGCCGAGTTCGGGAGCGCGGCGCGGCTGCAGGGGATCATCCGCTTCCCGCTCGACCCGTACTTCGACGGCGCGTCGAAGGCGATGAGCCACGAGATCGGGCACCGCTGGATGAACTTCTCGAGCCTCGCGGCGCTGCGCGGCACGGGCGGGCACTGGCCGGTGGGCGACGTCTCGTACGGCGTGATGGGCTTCGGCATCCCGGGGAGCGGCGCGGGCGGCACGCTGCCGTTCACCTTCGCGCGCGGCGCGGACGGCGTGTGGCGCGCGCGCACGGCGCCGGTGGCCGAACGGTTCAACGCGCTGGAGCTGTACTACATGGGGCTCGCGCCGGCGTCCGAGGTGCCGCCGCAGGCCGTGTTCGCCGACCAGACGCAGTTCACGAGCGTCGCCGACGGGCAGGCGCTGCGCGGCGACGCGGTGACGCTGCGCGTGGAGGACCTGATCGCCGCGCAGGGCGCGCGCGTGCCCGCGTTCGGCCAGGCGCCGACGACGTTCCGGCTGGCGACGGTGGTGCTGAGCGCGGGCCGCCTGCTGACGCCCGCGGAGCTGGCCTTCTTCGACCGCCAGGCCGCGCGCGCGGAGGCGACGCGCGTGCTGCCGTCGTCGGAGGGATACGTGAGACAGACGGCGACGCCGTTCGCGGTGGCGACGGGCGGGAGAGCACGACTCATCTCCAGACTGTGAGAGATCGAGGCAACGGAGGACGGAACGGCGGAGGACGATGCAGCGGACGACGGTACGGCGTGAAACGGAAGGGCGGACCTTCGCTTGAAGCTTCACGCTGAAGGTCCGCCTCACCGTCTCACGCCGTATCGTCTTCCGCCCTTCCGTCCTCCGCGGTTGCGTCCTCCGCCCTGCCGCGCTGCCCGAAGCGTGCGAGCCACTCCGAGCTCCACGATGCGAAGCGATGTTCGCGCAACGCCGAGCGCGCGTCGCGCATCAGTGTCAAGAGGAACGCCACGTTGTGCAGCGCGAGCAGGCGCGGGCCGAGCATCTCCTCGCTCACGAAGAGGTGGCGGAGGTAGGCGCGGTCGTAGCGCGTGCAGCCGGGGCAGGGGCATCCCTCGACCAGCGGGCGGCGGTCGGTGCGGTACGGGCCGCGGCGGATCTGCACGGTGCCCTCGGGCGTGAAGGCGGTGCCGTGGCGGCCCATGCGCGTCGGCGCCACGCAGTCGAACAGGTCGATGCCGCGGCGCACGCCCTCGACCAGGTCGTCGGGGAAGCCGACGCCCATGAGGTAGCGCGGGCGGTCGCGCGGCAGCTCGGGCTCGCACGCCTCGAGCGTCGCGTGCATGTCGGGCTTCGCCTCGCCCACCGACAGCCCGCCGATCGCGATGCCGTCCCAGTCGCCGCTGCTCAGGATCCCGCGCGCCGACGCGCGGCGCAGCGCGGGATGGATGCCGCCCTGCACGATGGGGAAGAGCGACTGCGGCGGCGGCGCGAGGTCGTCGGCGTGCGTGGCCAGCGGCGGCGCGCCGGGCGGCGCGTGCAGCTCCGTGATCGGCGCGCGCCCCTCGCGCTCCAAGCGCTCGAACTCCGCGCGGCAGCGGGCGAGCCAGCGCAGGCTGCGCTCCATGGCCGCCTGCGCGACCGCGACCGACGCGCCGCCGGCCACCAGCTCGTCGAACTGCATGATGACGTCGGCGCCGAGGTTGCGCTCGATGCGGATCACGCGCTCGGGCGTGTAGTGCTGCACGGAGCCGTCGAGGTGGCTGCGGAACTCGACGCCGTCCTCGCTCACCGCGCGCAGCTTGGCGAGCGAGAACACCTGGAAGCCGCCCGAGTCGGTGAGCATCGGGCCGTGCCAGCGCGTGAACGCGTGCAGCCCGCCGAGCGCGCGCACCATCGCGTCGCCGGGGCGCAGCGACAGGTGGTAGGCGTTCGAGAGCATCATCGCGCCGCCCACGGCCTCGACCTCGTCGACGGAGAGGCCCTTGATGGTGCCGTGCGTGGCCACGGGCATGAACGCCGGCGTCTCGACGACGCCGTGCGGGGTGGTGAACCAGCCGAGGCGTGCGGCGCCGTGCTCGTGCGAGGTGCGGAATGCGAAATCGGACATGCGCGCAACCTATTCGAACGGCCTGCGGGCTGCGGACTGCGGATCCACGGCCGCTCGGGAGGCGCCGTCGGCGAATCCGCAGCCCGCAGTCCGCAGCTCCCCGCGCGTCGGGGCGTTATCGTACGCGGAGCCTCCCACCCCGGCCCCAGCTCCGATGCCCACCACGCGTCCCGTCGTCCTCGCGGCCTGCGCGCTGCTGCCGCTCGTGCCGTCCGCCGCCCGCGCGCAGTTCAGCGATCCGCAGCGGCTCGCGAAGCTGAGCGCCGCCTTCCCCGCGATCGACTCGCTGCTGCGCGGCCACGCCGAGCGGACGTTCGTGCCGGGGATCGCGTACGGGATCATCGTCGACGGGCGGCTGGTGCACGTCGGTACCGCGGGGCTGCGCGAGATCGCGTCGCGGTCGCCCGTCGACACGGGCACCGTGTTCCGCATCGCGTCGATGACCAAGAGCTTCACCGCGCTCTCGATCCTCCAGCTGCGCGACGCGGGGAAGCTGGCGCTCGACGACCCGGCCGAGCGCTACGTGCCCGAGCTGAAGGCGCTGCGCTACCCGACGGCCGACTCGCCGAAGCTCACCATCCGCCACCTGCTCACGCACTCCGAGGGCTTCCCCGAGGACAACCCGTGGGGCGACCAGCAGCTGGCCGCGAGCGAGGCCGAGCTGTCGCGCCTGATGCGGAGCGGGATCCCGTTCTCCACCGCGCCCGGCACCGCGTACGAGTACTCGAACTTCGGCTTCGCGATCCTCGGCCGCATCGTCGCCAACGTGTCCGGCATGCCGTACACGCGCTACGTCACCGAGCGCGTGCTGCGGCCGCTCGGCATGCACTCCACCTGGATGCAGGCGCGCGACGTGCCGGCGCAGCGGCTGGCGCACGGCTACCGCCGGCAGGACGACCAGTGGCTGGAGGAGCCCGCGCTCCCCGACGGCTCGTTCGGGCCGATGGGCGGGATGCTGACGTCGGTGAGCGACCTGTCGCGCTGGGTGGGCTTCATGCTGGACGCGTGGCCCGCGCGGGACGACGCCGAGCGCGCGCCGCTGAAGCGCAGCTCCGCGCGCGAGATGCAGCAGGTCTGGCGCTACGCCGGCGCGAGCGCCGTGCGCGACGCGGCGGGCGCGATCACGCTCACCGGCGGCGGCTACGGCTACGGGCTGCGCGTGGGGCAGACGTGCCGCTATCCCATCACCGTGTCGCACACAGGCGGGCTGCCGGGCTTCGGCTCGCTGATGCGCTGGCTCCCCGAGCACGGCGTCGGCATCGTCGCCCTCGGCAACCGCACCTACACCGGCTGGACCGGCGTCGCCGAGCAGGCGCTGGAGCTGATGGCGCGCACGGGCGCGCTGCAGCCCCGCGCGCCGCGGCCCGCGCCCGTGCTGCTCGCGCGGCAGGCGCAGGTGTCGCGGCTCGTCGCGCAGTGGAACGACGCGCTCGCCGACAGCGTCGCCGCGATGAACCTCTACCTCGACGAGGCGAAGGACCGCCGCCGCGCCGCGCTCGCGCGGCTCGTGACGCAGGCCGGCGGCAACTGCCGGCCCGAGGGCCCGCTGGTGGCGGAGAACGCGCTGCGCGGCCGCTGGCGCCTGCGCTGCGGGCAGGGCGACCTGCGCGTCGCGATCACGCTCGCGCCGACGACGCCCGCGGGCGTGCAGTTCCTGGAGGTCGCGCCCATGAAGCGCGACGACGAGCTGACGCCCGCGCCGGCCTGCCGCTGACGCGACCCGGCTAGCGCCGCCCGACCAGCGCCGGCACCTCGGCCAGCAGCTCGCGCGCCAGGTAGCCGACGGTCGCGGTGCGGCGGGCGAGGATGCGGCCCGCCATGCCGTGGGCCCACACGCCCCACGCGGCGGCCGTCGTCGCGGTCGCGCCGCGCGCCGCCAGCCCCGCGCCGAAGCCCGCCAGCGTGTCGCCCGAGCCCGACGTGCCCAGGCCCACCGCGTTGCCGCGGAAGTGCAGCAGCGTGCCGTCGGGATCGGCGATCCAGCTCTCCGCCCCCTTGAGCGCGACCGTCGCGCCGAAGCGTGCGGCGGCGGCGCGCGCGACCTCCGGCGCGTCCGCCTCGATCGCGTCGCGCGCGACGTCGAGCAGCGCCGCCATCTCGCCCGCGTGCGGCGTCAGCACCGCGCGGCCGCCCAGCCGCGCGAGCAGCCCCTCGTCGTGGCGGAGCGCGACCACCGCGGCGCCGTCGAGCACCAGCACCGCGTCGTCGCGCAGCCGCGGCGCGAGCGCCGCGACCAGCGCGTGCGCCGCGCGGTCGGCGGTCATGCCGGGGCCCACGAGCAGCGCGTCGGTGGCGGCGGCGTGCTCGCGCAGCGGCGCCGCGGCGCGCGCGCCCGCGATCTCGCCGGCGGCGGTCGTCGGCAGGCCCACCACCAGCGCCTCCGGCACCGCGAGGCCGAGGGGCAGCGCGGCGGCGCGCACGGTGGCCAGCTGCAGCTTGCCGGCGCCCGCGCGCAGCGCCGCGACGCCCGCCAGCAGCATCGCGCCCGGCACCTGCACGCACCCGCCGACGGCGAGGATGCGGCCGCGCGACTCCTTGTCGCCCGTGTCGTCCAGCGGCGGCAGCGGCAGGCGGCGCAGCAGCGCCGGCGTGACCGCGCGGGCCTTCCTCATCGCGGCGCGGCGGGCGCGTCGGGGCTGGCCGTGACCGGCGTGCCCGTGGCCTCCAGCGGCGCGACGAAGTTGTACGCCGAGAGGCGCAGCGCCGGGTCCTGGCCGTCCGCCGCGGGCGCGAGCACGTAGTGCGTGACGCCGCAGTTGGCGACGTCGCCCTCGCGGTCGATCCCGAGGATCTCCTCCTCCGTCAGCTCCTCGATGAGGTAGCGGAAGCAGAGCACGATCACCTGGTGCGCGACGATCAGCACGCGCGAGCCCTCGTGCGCGTGGTGGAGGCTGATGGTGTCGAGGACGCTGCGCAGCCGCAGGATGACGTCGCACCAGCTCTCGCCGCCCGGCGGGCGGTGGTAGAACTTCCCGATGCGGCCGCGCGCCTCCGCCTGGTCGGGGAAGCGCTGCTGGATGCCCGCGCGCGTGAGCCGGTCGAGGATCCCGAACTCCTTCTCGCGCAGCCGCTCGTCGATCTTGCCGACCGACTGGTGCGCGACGCCGCCCCCGTCGCGCCCCAGCGCCGCCGTCTCGCGCGCGCGGCGGGAGGGCGGCGGGTTGAACGTCTCGGGCCC
>CBHYLO010000272.1:0-6375 GCA_966128675.1 uncultured bacterium
AGCGTCTCGGTGCGGTTCGGGGCCACGATGCCCACGCGTCGCGGCACGCCGCCGCGCACCGTGGCGAAGACCGTGGCCTCGAACATCGACTGGTTCTCGAACACCAGGAGGGCCGGCTCCACGGGCGGCACGGCGGCGCGACGCCCGCCGCAGCCGGCGAGGGCGAGGACGACGACGGCCGCGGCGACGGACGGGCGATGGCGCATGACTCCTCCGGAGACGGTCGCGCCGGAGCGCGGAGCGGTCGTTCGCCGCGCGCGCCCGGAGGCTGCGGACCCGCCAGCGCACGACGCACGCCGCCGCGGCTGACGCACGGGGCCGGCCGGCGCGTCAGGCCGCGTCGGCCAGCCCCAGGTGGGCGCGGGCGCGCGCGAGCGCGTCGTCCAGCGTGCCGCACACGTTGTCCTCCCCGATCTCGGCCAGCGCGGTGGAGCGCGAGAGCGCCAGCAGCGGCTGCGAGTGCACGTCGGACAGCAGCACCAGCGTGCCGTCGCCGCGGCTGCGGCGCACCACGTCGCGCAGCGCGTGCAGCCCGGTCGCGTCGATCGCCGGCACCGCGCGCAGCCGGATGATCAGCACGCGCGGCGCGCCCGCGACGCGCGCCAGCGTGTCCTTGAACGTCTCCGCCGCGCCGAAGAAGAAGGGGCCGTTGATCTCGTAGACCTCCACGCCGCGCGGGATGTCGCGGCGGCGCGCGCTGTCGGGATCGCGCGCGTCGTCGACGGCCGCGCGATCGTCCAGCTCGCGCGTCACGACGCCGACGTTCGTCACCTCGGCCATGCGGCGCATGAAGAGGAACGCGGCGAGCACCATCCCGACCTCGATCGCGACGGTGAGGTCCACCAGCACGGTGAGCCCGAAGGTCACGAGCAGCACGGCGACGTCGCTGCGCGGCGACCGCAGCTCGCCGCGGAAGGTGCGCCACTCGCTCATGTGGTAGCTGACCACGAGGAGGATCGCGGCCAGCGTCGCCATCGGGATCAGCGCCGCCCAGCGCCCCACGAAGAGCGTGATGAGCAGCAGCGTGAGCGCGTGCACGATGCCGGCGACCGGCGTGCGCCCGCCGTTCTTCACGTTGGTCGCGGTGCGTGCGATCGCGCCCGTCGCCGGGATCCCACCCACGAGCGGCGTCACGAGGTTGGCGATCCCCTGCCCCACCAGCTCCATGTTGGAGCGGTGGCGGCCGCCGATCATCCCGTCCGCCACCACGGCCGACAGCAGCGCCTCGACGGCGCCGAGCAGCGCGATGGTGAACGCGGGCCCGACGAGCGCCTGCACCTGCGCCAGCGTGACGTGCGGCAGCGCGGGGCGCGGCAGCGTGCCGCTGATCGCGCCGAAGCGGCTGCCGATGGTCTCGACCGGCAGCTGCAGCAGCTGCACGAGCGCGGTCGTGACGAGCAGCGCCACCAGCGTCCCCGGCACGCGGCGGCTCACGCGCGGCCAGAGCACGAGGATCGCCAGCGCGACGCCCGCGACGAGCACCGCGGCGGGCGTGACGCTGTCCAGGTGCGCGGCGTACGCGCGCCACTTGGCGACGAAGTCCGGCGGCACGTCGCGCATGCGCAGCCCGAGCAGGTCGCGCACCTGCCCCGTGGCGATGATGACCGCGATCCCGCTCGTGAAGCCGGTGACGACGGGGTGCGGGATGAACTTGATCGCCGCGCCCAGGCGCGCGACGCCGAGCACGACGAGGATCGCGCCGGCCATCAGCGTCGCGACCATGAGGCCGTCGACGCCGTGGCGCTGCACGACGCCGTAGACGACGACCACGAACGCGCCGGTGGGCCCGCCGATCTGCACGCGCGAGCCGCCGAGCGCGGAGATCAGGAAGCCGCCGACGATCGCCGTCCAGAGCCCGCGCTCGGGGGAGACGCCGCTGGCGATGGCGAAGGCGATGGCCAGCGGCAGCGCGACCACGCCGACGATGACGCCGGCGGTGGCGTCGGCCAGGGCCTGCTGCCGCGTGTAGCCGCGGAGCGTGGTGAACAGCTTGGGGAGGAGCACGGCGACGGGTTGTGTTGAACCGACGTTCAATGCTAGGTTACGTCACATTGAACGACCAGTCAACAGCCGCCGCCGGGAGGGAGGCGCGATGCCAGGCACCAAGGCGCCCGAGGGGGCGCGACGCGAGCAGATCCTCACCGCGGCCTACGAGGTCGCGGCGCGCGAGGGGCTGGACGGCACCACCATCCTGCAGGTGGCCGCCGCCGCGCAGCTGAGCCCCGGGCTGGTCATGTTCCACTTCAAGAGCAAGCGCTTCCTCCTCCTGGCGCTGCTCGACTGGCTGCTGGCGACGACGACGGTGCTCCACGTCGGCGACGACATCGCCGCGCTCGCGTCGCCGTACGACCGGCTGATCGCGCTGCTGCGGCAGGAGATGCACCGGCTGTCGCGCGAGCCGCTGCGCATCCGCCTGACGTTCGACTACTGGACGGCCGGCATCCGCGACGAGGAGATCCGCGCGCGCGTGAGCGCCGAGCTGGCGCGCTACCGCGACGCCTTCCAGCCGCTCGCGCGCGCGGTGCTCGAGGCCGAGCCCGCGCGCTTCGCCGGCGTCACCCCCGAGGGGCTCGCCGCGGTGAGCGTCAGCTTCATCAAGGGGTGCGCGGTGCAGTCGATGCTCGACCCCCAGCGCTTCGACATCGCGCAGTACCTCGCCGCCGCCGAGGGCCTCATGGCGCAGTTCGGGGCGCCGGCCGCGACGCACTGAGCACACGCACTGACCTCCTTCCCGCCTCCTCCGCATGTCCGCCGTTCCTCGCCCCGTCCGCACCACCGAGACCGAGCTCGAGGTCCCGTCGGTCGCGCGCGCGCTGCGCCTGCTCGGGCGCTTCCTGCGGCTGCGCTGCCCGCACTGCGGCGGCGGCCCGGTGCTCGCGCGCTGGCGCCCCGGCCTTCCGTGGGGCGTGATCCGCGACCGCTGCCCGGCGTGCGGCTTCCGCTACGAGCGCAGCGACGACGGCTACTTCGCGGCCGCGATGCTGATCAACCTCATCACGTCGGAGCTGCTGTTCGCGTTCTCGTTCGGCGTCGCCATCGTCGCCACGTGGCCGGAGGTGCCGTGGGACGGGCTGACGTACTACGCCGCGGCGGCGATGCTGCTCTTCCCGCTGCTGTTCTACCCGATCTCGAAGCTGCTCTGGCTGACGATCGACGTGATGCTGCGCCCCGTCACGCCGGCGGAGCTGCGCTAGCGGCGTTCGCGCTGGCGGCGGCGCGGCGCGCGGCCTCGCCCGCGCGGCGCGCCGGCAGCGCGAACGCGAACGACGCGCCGCCCTCGGGCGGGAAGGCGGCCCACACGCGGCCGCCCAGCGCCTCCACCGCGTCGCGCACGATGCTGAGCCCGAGCCCCGTGCCCTCGACGCCGGTCACCGACTCGACGTGCGCGCGGAACCCGCGCGCGAACAGCTGCGCCCGCGCGTCCTCCGGCACGCCGACCCCGTTGTCGCGCACCTCGACGACCGTCTCCGGCGCGCCGTCCGGCCCGACGTCGACCGTGTGCCCGCGCACCTCGACCCAGCGCTCGGCCGCGCGCGGGTCGGCGTACTTGATGGCGTTCGAGAGGTAGTTCACCGTCGCCAGCTCGACGGCCGCGGCGCTCACCTCGACGCGCGGCAGCTCGCCCACGCGCACCGCGACGCGCGCCATGCGCGCCGCGTCGCGCAGCTGGCGCACCGCCTCGGCCACCGCCTGCGGCAGCAGCACGCGCCGCTGCTGGCGCGAGTCCGGGTCGAGGCGCGAGAGCTCGATCAGGTTGTCGAGCGTCGCGCGCATGCCGGCCGCGTTGCGCCGCACGATGTCGAGCAGGCGCGGGCGCTCGTCGTCGGGCAGGCCCTCCAGCGCGAGCAGGTCGCCGGCGCCCAGCACGGCGCCGATCTGGTTCTTCAGCTCGTGCGTCAGCGCGCGGTTGAAGCCGCGCAGCCGCTCCTCGCGCTCGGCCAGCCGGCCGCGCATCTGCTGCAGGTAGTGCGCGACGCTCGCCTCCTGGATCACGGCGACGGCGCGGAACAGCCGGTGGCCGCAGGCGAGCAGCTCGTCCTTCTCGCACGGCTCGTCCATCGTGCGCACCGCGACGATCAGGTGCGCGAAGACGATGCCGCCGAGCAGCTCGAACTCCTTGAGGATCTGGTACTCGTCGAAGCCCTGCCCGTGGCGCAGAGCGCCGAGCTCCATCGCCTTGGCGATGACGGGCGCGTCGGCCGCCACGCCCTGCGCGGGATGCTCCAGGTACGCCGCGATCCCGTCGATCAGCAGCGGGACGTGGTCGAGGAGGTCCTCGGTCGGGAAGACGCGGTTGGGATCGAGCGCGACGCGCGCGCTGATGCGCTCCAGCCAGCGGCGCGTGAGCTCCTCGCGCGCCGCGCGGATGCTGTCGGCGAGCGCCGGCGCGAGCGGGCACGGGAGCGAGAGGTCCGTGTAGGCGGTCACGCGGCGGGCGGCGGCGGGAGCGGGGGGCGGGGACGGCCGCCCACAAGATACGCCGCGGCCGCCCGTCCCGTTCGGGCCCGCCACCGGCGCGCTGCGACCCCGGCATCGGCGATTTCGTGATCCGCGTCACGCGGGGCGCACGACTTGCCGCTCGGGGCGCGGCCCCCGCCGTCCCCGCCGTCCCCGCCCGCGCCCACGCTCGCCATGTCCGCGCTCCGCCCCGTTCGCCCGCGCGCCGTCCCACGCGCGACGTTCCTCGCGGCCGTCGCGCTGCTGCTGTCCGGGTGCGCCGCCGCCACGACGGGCGACGCGACGCCGTCCGTCGACGCCGTGCAGCTCTCCGACAGCGTGCTGCAGCTGCGCGTGGGGAGCGAGGGCGCGCTCTCGGCGCGGCTGCTGGACCCGCGCGGGCAGGAGGTCCCGGGGCGCCGCGTCTTCTGGTCGGTGCGCGACACGACGGTCGCCGTGGTGTCGCAGGCGGGGCTCGTGCGCGCGGTGGGCCCGGGCACGACGCACGTCGCCGCCAACGTCGAGGGGCGCAGCGCGACGGCGAGCGTGGTGGTCGCGCCGCGTCCGGTGAGCGTGGTGCGCGTGGAGCCGACGACGGTGCAGCTGGCGGTGGGCGGCGCCACGCCGCTGCGCGTGCGCGCGTGGGACGACGCGGGCGGCGAGGTCACGGGCGCGGGCGCCGTCGACTGGCGCAGCAGCGACACGACGATCGTGCGCGTGGCCGCGAACGGCGTCGCCACCGCGGTCGCGCCGGGGCTCGCGGCGGTCGTCGCGTCGATCGACGGGCGCACGGGCGTCGTCGGGATCGTGGTCTCGCCGGTGGCGGTGGCGAGCGTCGCGCTGGCGGCCGAGCGCGACACGCTGTTCGAGGGGACGAGCACGCAGCTCACGCTCGCCGTGCGCGACGCCGGCGGCGCGCCGCTCGGCAACCGCCCCGCGAGCTGGGCGAGCGACCGGCCGGGCGTGGCGGCGGTGTCGGCGTCGGGCGTGGTGAGCGCGATCGCGCCGGGCAGCGCGACCATCACGGCGACGGTCGAGGGGCAGGTCGCGCGCGCGACGCTGCTGGTGGTCGCGCGGCCGGCGGCGTCGGTGCTCGTGTCGCCCGACGCGAGCACGCTCTACGTGGGCGGCACGCAGCGGCTGCTGGCGCTGGCGACCGACGCGTCGGGCGCGGTGCTCGCGGGCCGCGCGGCGACGTTCGCCAGCGACGCGCCGGCGGTGGCGCGCGTCGACGACGCGGGGCTGGTGACGGCGGTCGCGCCGGGCACGGCCATTATCACCGCGACCAGCGAGGGGCGGCGCGGCACCGCGACGGTGCGCGTGCTGGCGGTGCCGGTGACGATCGTGGAGGTGCGCCCCGCGGACGTCGTGCTGCGCATCGGCGCGACCGCGGCACTGAGCGCGACGCCGCGCGCGGAGGACGGCGCGGCGCTGGAGGGCCGCGCGGTGACGTGGAGCTCGGGCGCGCCCGCGATCGCGACGGTGAGCGCGAGCGGCGAGGTGCGCGGCGTGGCGCCGGGCACCGCGCTGATCCTGGCGCGCGCGGAGGGCGCGTCGGGGACGGTGACGGTGCGCGTGCTGCCGGTGCCGGTCGCGCGCGTGGTGCTCTCGCCGGCGACGGTCGCGCTGGCGCCGGGCGGCGCGGCGCAGCTGGGCGTGTCGGTGCTCGACGAGCGCGGGACGCCGCTGCCGGACCGCGCGGTCGCGTGGTCGACGAGCGACGCGGCGGTGGCGACGGTGTCCGCGACGGGGCGCGTGAGCGCGCTGGCGGCGGGCACGGCGACGATCCGCGCGAGCAGCGAGGGGATCACCGGGGAGGCGACGGTGACGGTCGCGGTGCCACCCGCACCGGCGCCGACGCCTGCTCCTACGCCAACGCCCACGCCGACTCCCACGCCGACGCCCACGCCGACGCCCACGCCGACGCCCACGCCCACG
>CBHYLO010000273.1:0-6374 GCA_966128675.1 uncultured bacterium
CGCCCGCGCGGCGGCCCGCTACGACGCGCTTCCGGTCGAGCGCCAGCGACAGCGCCCGGCGCACGCGCACGTCGTCGAACGGCGGGCGCGCGGCGTTGAACACGAGCGCCGTCGAGAAGGTGACGGGATACGACACCACGCGGAGCGCGGGGTCGCGCGCCACGAGCGCCGCCATCGTCGGCGCGACGCCCGCGACGTCCAGCTCCCCGCTCACGAGCCCCGCGAACTTGGTGGTCGGCTCGTCCACCACCGCGACCACGAGCCGCCGCATGCGCGGCGCCCCGCCCATGCTGGCGGGGAAGCTCGCGTTGCGCTCCAGCACCCAGCGCGCGTTGGGCGTGCGCGAGACGAAGCGGAACGGCCCGTTGCCCACGGGCGTCCGCTCGAACGACGCCTGTCGCAGCGCCGCGCGCGGCTCGCGCGCCAGCAGGTGCCGTGGCACCAGCGGCAGCTCGCACAGCACGCCCGGCAGCGACGGCTGCGGCGTCGCGAAGCGCAGCACGAGCGTCGTGTCGTCGGTCGCCCGCGCGGTCTCCAGCGAGGTCAGGTCCGCCGCGCGCGCGAAGCCGACGGACGGGTCGCGCGCCAGCGTCAGCGTGAAGGCCGCGTCGTGCGCGGTGGTCGGGACGCCGTTGTGCCAGCGCAGCGTCGGCTCCAGCCACATGGTGAGCGTGCGGCCGCCGTCGCTCCACGCCCAGCGGCGCGCGTAGTACGGCTCCGGCGTCAGCGTCGAGTCCCACCGCGCCAGCGTCACCAGCAGCGCGTGCCGCTGCAGCTGCCGCGAGAGCGGATGCACGGTGACCAGCGGGTTCGGCGACTCGAGGTCGGCGCCCGACGCGTACACAGCGACGTCCGCGGGCCGCGGCGCCGGCGCGCACGACGCCAGCGCCGCGATGACGGCGGCGAGCGCCGCACCTGTCGCGAACGTGCGTCCCGGTGCGATCATCGTCGGGTGCCTGCCCTGCTCCGCCGTCTCGGCGCCGCCGCCGCGCTGCTCTGGCTCGTCGTCTCGCTCACGTTCGTGCTGGTGCGCGCCGCGCCGGGCGACCCGGCCGCGCTGCTGCTGCCACCGACCGCCGACGCCGCGGACGCGGCGCGGCTGCGGACGTCGCTCGGCCTCGACCGCCCGCTCGCGGTGCAATATGGCCGCTGGATGGGCGCGACGCTGCGCGGGGACCTCGGCACCAGCTTCGCGCAGGGCCGCCCCGTGGCGACCGTGCTGGCCGAGGCGCTGCCGCCGTCGCTGGCGCTGGGGGCGGCGTCGCTGGCGCTGAGCTACGTGCTCGGCGTGGGCATCGGGACGCTGCAGGCCGTGCTGCGCGCGCGCGGCGACCGGCGCGGCCGCCGCACGGACGCCGCGATCACGGTCGCCACGACCGCGGTCTACGCGGCGCCCAGCTTCTGGGTGGCCCTCGGCGCCATCGCGCTGTTCACCGCCGGCGCCGCACGGTGGGGCTTTCCCGCGTGGCTGCGGCTCCCGGCGTTCGGCATGGCCGATCCGGCGGGCCAGCTCACGGGCTGGGACGCGCTGGTCGACCGTGTGCGCCACGCGGTGCTCCCGGTCGGCGTGCTGGCGGCCGTCGGCGCGGCGGGCGTGGCGCGCTACGCGCGGTCGGCGGTGGCGGACGCGCTCGCGGGCGACTTCGTGCGCACCGCGCAGGCGAAGGGCCTCGCGCCGCGCGCGGTGTTCGGCCGGCACGCGCTGGCCGTCGCGCTGCCGCCGCTCGTGGTGCTGCTCGCGCTCTCGCTGCCGGGCATCGTCGCCGGCTCGGTGTTCGTGGAGAGCGTCTTCGCGTGGCCCGGGATGGGGCGCGCGATGGTCCAGGCGATCGGCGCGCGCGACTACCCGGTGGTGCTCGGCGCGACGGTGCTGTACGCGGCGCTCACGCTCGCGGCCAACCTCGCGGCCGACCTCGCGCTCCCGCGCCTCGACCCGCGGCGCCGATGAGCGTCCTCGGTGCGCGCGGCGTGCGCGGCCCGCTGCTCTTCCTCGCCGCGCTCACCGTCGCGGCCGTGCTGGGGCCGCCGCTCTGGTCCGCCGACCCGTCGGCGATCGGCGACGTGCTGGCGACGCGGCTGCTGCCGCCCGGCGCGACGGACGCCGGCGGCGCCTGGCATCCGCTCGGCACCGACCGCTTCGGGCGCGACCTGCTGGCGCGCACGCTCGTGGCCGCGCGCCTCTCGCTCGCCGTCGGCGTCGCGGGCTCGGTGCTCTCGGGCGCGCTCGGCACCGCGCTGGGCGCGTGGGCGGCGTGGCGCGGCGGCGTGACGGACCTGTTGTTGACCGCGCTCGCCGACGCGTTGCTCGCGGTCCCGCGCATCGTGCTGCTGCTGGTGGTCGCGGCGCTCTGGGGCCCGGGCGCGCTCACGACCGTCGCGGTGCTCGCGGTGACCGGGTGGATGGGCGTCGCGCGGCTCGTGCGGGCGGAGGTGCTGGGCGTGCGCCGGCGGGACTTCGTGGACGGCGCGCGCGCGCTCGGCGCGACGGACGCGCGGCTGCTCTGGCGCCACGTCGTCCCGAACGCGCTCGGCGCCGCGCTGGTGGCGACGTCGCTCGGCGTCGGCAACGCGATCCTGCTGGAGAGCGGGCTGTCGTTCCTGGGACTCGGCATCCAGCCGCCGGCGCCGAGCTGGGGGAACCTGATCGCGGGTGGCCGGGAGCTGATCATCACGGCGCCGTGGGTCGCGCTCGTGCCGGGGCTGGCGCTCGTGGCCACCGTGCTCGCGTGCACGCGCCTGGGTGACGCCGTGCGCGACCGCCTGGCCGGCGAGACCGCGGGCGTGCGGCTGCCGGTGGAGCGCGCCTGAGCGTCGGAAGTCGCGTCAGGCGGCCGGCTGGAGGTCGTACGGCGCCGCGAGCCGCCCGACCGCCGACGGATCGGCCGGCGGCCACGCCGCGCTCGCGCGCATGAGCGCCGCGAGGTCGTCGAAGTAGGCCTCGAAGCCGCCGGGCGCGAGGTGCACGAGCATCGTCGCCGGCGCGTCCGACGCGTTGGCGAAGGCGTGCGCCACCCCTGGCGGGACGACCGCGGCCTCGCCCGCGCGCAGCCGCACCGCGCGTCCGTCGAGCGTCAACGTCACCTCGCCCGCCACGCAGTAGAAGGTCTCGGTGGTGCGCGCGTGGCGATGCGCGGGCGGGCCGGCGAAGCGCGGCGGCATCGTGTAGTCGAGCATGGACCACGCGCCGCCGGTGTCGGACGCGCGGACGAGGATGTTGACGGCGACGCCGACGTGCGGCAGCAGCCCCGGCGCGCCGGGCGCGCGGACGAGTGGATGCGCGATGGAGGTCATGCCGGACGATGGGCACGCCGCGTCCGCGCGTCCAACACTTCCTCGAGACGGCAGCCTTGCCTGGCGGCGATGGCGCGCCCTGATTGCCCGCATGGAGCTCCGCCACCTGCGCTACTTCGTCGCCGTCGCCGACGAGGGGAACATCGGCCGCGCGGCGACGCGGCTGCGGGTCGCGCAGTCGGCGCTGTCGCGGCAGCTGCAGGACCTGGAGCGCGAGATCGGCGCGCGGCTGCTCGACCGGCTGTCGCGCGGCGTGCGCCTGACCGAGGCGGGGCGCGTGTTCGCGGAGCAGGCGCGCCGCACGCTCGACGCGGCGGACGAGGCGGTGCGCGCCGCGCGCGCCGCCGTCGACGGCGAGGCCGGCACGCTGCGCGTCGCCCCGCCGGACTTCGGGACGCGCGCCGCGCTCGCCGCCGACGCGCTCGCGCGACTGCGCGCGCTGCGCCCGCGGCTGCAGGTCGAGCTGGTCGCGGTGCCGTGGCCCGAGCACGCCGAGCACCTGCTCGCGCGCCGCATCGACGTCGGCTTCGGGATCGCGGGATCGGGGGACGACTATCCCGCGGGCGTGCACGCCGACCATGTGGACGACGAGCCGCTGGCGTGGGCGCTGCTCGCGGCGCGCCATCCGCTGGCCGCGCGCGACTCGCTGTCGCTCGCGGAGCTCGCCGACGTGCCGATGGTGCTGTCGGACCGCGCCGCGATCCCCGGCATGCACGACCGCATCCTGGCGGCCGTGCGCGCCGGCGGGATCGAGCCCCGCGTCGTGCCGGCGCCGCCGTCGTTCGCGTCGGTCGTGCAGCTGGTGGCGGTGGGCGCCGGCTGGTGCGCGGTGGTGGACTCGGGCGCGCTCCCGCCGCCGCCGGGCACCGTCGCCGTGCGCGTGCCCGAGCTGGCGGCGGCGTGCGTGCTCCAGCTCCACGTGCTGCGCCGCGCCGACGACCCGGCCGGTCCCGCGGCGACCTTCGCGGACTGCGTGCTGGCGGCGCGCGACGCCTGACGCGCGTCAGCGCACGAGGATCGTCACCACCTCGCGCGGTCCCGCCTCGAACCGCACGATCGACGCGTCCGCCGCGGCGTCGATCGCGAGGTCGTGCAGCGGCGTCTCGTCGAGCCGCGCGCGGCGCGCCTCGCGGAGCGCGGCGCCGATCGTCCACGCGCCGGCGACCGCGCGTTCGGTGACGTTCACGCAGCGCAGCGCGACCCACTCCGGGTCCTCCGCGGGCAGCAGCGCGCCGAACGCGAGCCCGTCGCCGTCGAGCGCGGCGCCCGCCACCGCCGCCGACACGCGCACGGCGTCGCGGACCGTCTCGCCGACCAGCGGCAGCAGCACGTCGTCCGCCAGCCGCTCGACCCGCGCGGCCGTCGCGTCGGACCACGGCGCGTGCACCGCCAGCGCGACCGTCGCCTCGAACGGCCCCGGGCACTGCGCCCCGGGCGTCGGCGTCGGCCAGCCGGCGTGCCCGGGCCGCTCGGGCAGGTCGGGACGCGACAGCTCGCCGACGGCGCGCACGAGCGTCACGAGCACGGTGCCGTCGTCGCGCACCTCGTACTCGCCCAGCCCGTCGGACACGAGCGTCGCGGCGTGCGCGGCACCGTCGCACGACACCCAGCGGTGCAGCGGCGCGGTGGGCGGCGGCGCCTCCATCGCGCGCTCCTCCGCCGCGACCGCGACCGGCGTCCGCAGCACCTGCCCGAACGCGGCGTCCGCGCGCACGGTCGCGCCTTCGAGGCCGGTGCGCAGCGCGAGCCGCAGCCGGTGGTCGCGCGCCGCGTTCTCGCCGCGCACGTGCACCCGCACCCACGTCGCGTCCGCGTCGAGCGAGAGCGTGACCGTCAGCGGCAGCTCGACGTGTCCGCGCGCGGCGTGCGTCGGGCGCGAGAAGCCGTCCGGGGCGGGCGCGAGCGCCGCCGGCACGCGCATGCGGAGGGACAGCTCGATCGCGCCGCGCAGCGGCCCGCGATGCAGCAGCCGCGCGCCGCCGCTCCAGAGAACCGTGCGCGGCGCGCCGACCGGCGACGGCGTGTACGTGTCGCCCGCGTCGCCCACGTCCTCGAAGGTCAGCGCGTCGTCCAGCACGACGCCGAGGGCGGGAAACGCGAGGCGCACGTGGCCGCGCGCGTCCGCCTCGACGGTCACCAGCCCGTTCGACAGCCGCAGCTGCTCGGCCTCCACGGGATGCGCGGGGCCGTCGGAGACGGTCGTCGTCGCGCGTCCGTCGAGCGGCAGCGGGAGCAGCCCGCAGCCCGCGACGGGCGGCACCCACGCGACGGCCTGCACGTCGTCCACCAGGTCCGCATCGGGATAGTGCCGCGGCGTCTCCAGCCGGTCGATGCGGCGCGTGCGCGCCAGCGGCTGCACGATCATCCCGTCGGGTGGCGCAGGCAGCGACGGCGCCTCCTGCACCGCGCGCCATGCGCCGGCCGAGCCGGGGCCGACGCCGACGTCGCGCACGAAGCCCGTCAGCGTGACGTCGGCGACGCCGCCGCGCGCCCGCGGGGCGCGGTTCCGCACCACGAGCACCGGGTGCCAGTCGCGGCGCCGCGCGCGCGCCGTCACGCGGTCGTGGCCCAGCAGCGCGTCCAGCGCATCGGACCGGAGCCCGCGCGCCTGCGCGTCGGCATCGTCCAGGCGCGCCTCCATCGCGCGCGCGACCGCGTCGGTGGAGCAGCCGCACAGCGTGTCGTGCGGGAGGCACTCGAGCAGCGGGCGCCAGGCGGCGTGGAGCAGCGCGGCGCGCGTGGCGTCGCCGGACGCCCCACGCAGCCGCAGCAGCGCCAGCCACGGCTCCACGTCGCGCACGAGGCGCCGGTCGGCCCGCGCCACACGGCGCTTCTGCGCGGCACGCGTGCCGAACGTCCCCTGCAGCGTCCACGTGTAGCCGTAGGAGTCGCGCAGCTCGCCCGCGACCGTCGGCAGCTCGGCCCCCGCCGCGGCGTCGAGCGCGCGCGTCGCGACGTCCGTGAGCGACGCGACGACCACGCGCTCCGGCGCCGCCGCGGCCGCGAGCGCGTCGACCGCCGCCGCCCACCGCTCCTGCCGCGCGTGGTGGTCGGCGCCGTTCTGCACGAGCGCGAGGGCGAGC
>CBHYLO010000274.1:0-6369 GCA_966128675.1 uncultured bacterium
TCTCCGCCGTTCCGTCCTCCGCTACCTGACGCTCACCGGAACCGAGAGCTGCAAAGTATCCCAACGCAGCGCCAGCGTTCCCGCGTTCGCGCCCGCCGGCTCGATCGCGATCGTGAACTGCTCGACCGGCGCGCCCAGCGTCGTGCTGGTGAGCGGCACGCGCACGAGGTCCATCCCGGGCGTGTACTCGGTGCCCCACTGCTTCGTCTGCTTGTTGATCACCAGCTGGTAGCCCTGCGCGGTCGGCCACGTGTAGAGCGTGTACGTGCCCGCGGGCACCGGCTGGCCGCCGATGGTCAGGTCGGCGCTCGTCACGAACGTCGTCGCGGCGTTGGCGCCGGTGCGCCAGATCGCGCCGTACGGCACCAGCGTGCCGCCCCACACCGTGCGCCCGCGCTTGGACGGGCGACCGTAGTCCACCAGCAGCTGCGCGCTGCCCACCGTCGCGCGCGTGGTGTCGCGCGGCGAGGTCTGGCCGAGCGCGGCGCGGCTGCCGAAGCTCTGCGCGAGCGCGGCGACGTCGAGGTCGCGCACGCGCTCCACCATCACCTTGTTCGTCGTCCGCGAGCCGTCGACGCCGACGATGCGGCCGTCGCGGTCGAAGCGCACGCTCACGGGGTCGCCGAAGTACGTCACGGTCGCCGCCGACGCGCCGTCGAACCGCGCCGGCAGCGCCTGCGTCTGCGGGGCGCCGGCGCCCCACAGCACGATGGCGCCGCTGTCGCGCCTGGCGGCGCGCAGGCCGCGCATCGCGACCTCCCACATCGCGTACGAGTTGGCGAGCGAGGGGATGGTGCCCGCCGCCGCCGGGGCGCGGAAGCGCGCGACGCTGTCCGGCATCTGCACCTCCGCGAACGCGCTGTCCGCCCGGAACGTGTAGACGGCGCCGAGGGCGGTGTTCGACATCGGGGTGCCGTCGGGGCGGCGCGTGCGGATCTCGGCGCGCGTCGTGTTGCCGGCCGCGTCGAGGTCGACGACGTAGTGCGTGACGCGCGCGACCGGGCTGCGGTTCACGACGTCGCCCTCGATCCGCGTGCCGCTCGCCGTCCGCGTGCGCGTCCAGCGCTCGACGGCGGTGGTGTCGGCGCCGAGGCGCACGACGAACGCGCCGACCTCGCCGGCGGAGGCGGCGGGAGCGCTCTTGCTGACCTTCTGGGGCGCCTGCGCGAGGGCCGGCACGGCGGACGCCGCCGCGCCCAGGAGGGCAGCGGCCGCGAGGAGTGGGCGACGCATGAGGGATCGGGGCTGTGGGGAGGTCCGGCGCACCGGGCACGGGCCAGGGTGGCGCGCCGCGCTACATGGTGGCCGGGCCCGCCGCCCCGCGCCAGGGTGCAATCGTCCCATTGCTGTCAGCGCTGCACGCGCTCCCAGCGCGCCGCCAGCGCGCTCCCAGCGCGCTCCCCGCGCGCCGCCACGTGCGGCGTCAGCGGGCGCCGGGCGTCACGGGCAGCACGCGCTGCAGCTCCTCGGGGTGCCGGCGGAACCAGCTCGCGACGAGGTAGAACTCGTCCATGTCGTGCGTCGGGATGTCGCCGCCGTCGCGATCGGGCCCGTGGAAGACGCGGTCGACGAGCGCCTGCAGCGCCGCCTCGCCCTCCGGCGTGTCCGGCGGCGCCAGCTCGGCCCGCACGGTGCCGCGCCGCACCAGGTAGAGGCGGTCCGTCCCGTCGTGCCCCGCGGCGCGGTAGACGAACGACAGCCGGTCGGCGCCCGCATGGAACCGCTGCAGCCGCCCCTCCAGCCACTCCAGCGCCTCGACGCGCGCCTTCAGCGCGCCCGCGCGCTCGAAGTGCCACGCCTCGGACGCCGCGTGCATCGCCGCGCGCAGCGTCTCGATCGGGCGCGACGTGCGGCCGGCCAGGAACTCGCGGACCTCGTGCACGCGCGCGGCGTAGTCCACCGCGCCGTCCCAGGGACCCACGCGCGGCGCGACGCAGGGGCCCGGGCACGTGCCCAGCTCGACGCGCAGGCAGGCGGGCGCGCGCGGCGCCTCGGTCACGACCGCCGCCGACTTCGCCGCCGCCTTCCGCGCGCGGCGCAGCGGCTGCGGCGCCGACGGCGACGGCAGCTGCGACGGCGCGAGCGTGCAGTCGCGCACGCCCGTCGCGTCGGCCAGCGCGCGCGCCGCCTCGGCCAGCATCCACATGCGGCGGAACGGCCCGTACAGCACCGCGCCCTCGGGGTCGTCGGTGCGCATCACCATGCGCAGCGCCGGCACCGGCCCGTGGGTGACCATGAGCCACCCGCGCGGCGCCTCGTCGACGTTCATGATGATGTTGAAGCGCGGCCGGTGCAGCTTGATGAGCCGCAGCTCGCGCAGCAGCGCCGCGAACTCGTCGGGCGCGTACTCCCACTCCAGCGCGTGCGCGTGCCGGAGGATGCGCGCCTGCTTGTCGCGCCGCCCGCCCTTCCGCGCCGCCCGGAAGTAGCTCAGCAGCCGCGTGCGCAGCCGCTTCGCCTTGCCCACGTACAGCACCAGCCCCGTCGCGCCGAGCATGCGGTAGACGCCGGGGAGGTCGCGGCACTCCGCCTTCACCTGCGCCAGCAGCGCGCGCCGCCGCGTGACCGGGGCGGCGGCGTAGGCGGCGTGGCGGAGGTCCTCGGGCGGGACGGGGGCGCGGAGCTGCGCCGGGCGGGCGGTGCGGCGGGGCGGCATGGGGACCGAAAGCTACCCCGCGGGGCGGGCCGAGTGCCGCGAGCGGCTGCGGGCTGCGGACTGCAGGTCCACGGCCGCTCGGCACGCTCGGTCGTCGAATCCGCAGTCCGCAGCCCGCAGCGCCTTACCGCCCGAGCCAGTACGTCGCCTTCACCTGGAAGATGTTCGTCGGCCGGTCGCGGAACAGCGCCGCCCGGTCGCGCCCGACGTCGAAGTCGCCGAAGCCGGCGCTCCCCTCGCGCTGCTGGGTCCAGACGAGGAACAGCGTCGAGCCGGGCTTGTACTCCCAGCGCACCACCGCCGTCCCGCGCAGCGAGCGGAGGTTGAAGTTCGGGTTGTCGAGCGTGAACGGCTGCGCCGGCCCCGTGCCGTCCGGGTCGATCCGGTAGCCGCTCGGCCGCGTCTCCTCGTCGCCGAGGATCGGCGTCACCGTGCCGACGTCGCGCCCGTAGCGGCGCATCGCGATCGTGCGCGGCGCGGCGAACTCGTTGAAGCCGCGGTAGTCGCCGCTCGCCAGGAAGGGCTGCGCGAACAGCTCCAGCGTCAGGTTCGGCGTGAACGTCGCGTTGAAGCGCGTGTCCAGCGACAGCGTGCGCTGGTCGATCGCGCCGAAGACGTAGCGCTTGCCGCCGAACGCGGTCGCCGTCGGGTCGGTGACGACGTCCACGTACTGCTGCTCCTCGAGGCTCCGGTTCCACGAGGGGCCCACGCTGAGCAGGAAGCGCGGCGACGGCCGGTAGGTGAGCCCCGCGTTCACCGACAGGAACGAGCCGTCGGTGCCGACCAGCGGCGCGGCCTCGCCGCCGATCTCGAGCGACAGCGCCCGGCGCGAGTCGGTGTTGTAGTTGAGCGAGACGTCCGTGTAGCCGGCGCGCTCCACCACCGGGCCGCCGCGCGTCAGGCGGTCGTCGCGCACCGCGGGGTGGTGGATGACGAAGCCCGAGAGCTGCATCCAGTTGCGGAACGTCGCGCGGGCGAACGCCTGGCCCTGCAGGTCGGTGCGGTCGCCGTCGTAGTTGAACTGCTGCTGCCCGCCGATCACCGCGGCCGCGTCGCGGTACCACGAGCCGGGCGTCGTCCACTGCCGGATCAGGTTGGCGTTCATCCAGCGGTAGTCCGCGCGGTCGAGGAACGACATGTCGTTGACCTCGAAGCCCGGGCTGCGCCAGTTCTGCGCCGTCTCCCAGAGCCAGCTGCCGCTCTCCTTGGCGACGCGCGCGTACAGCCCGTAGCCGTACAGCGCGCGGCGCGTGGGGTCGTAGCCGGCGCCGAACAGCCCGTCCGACGTCACCTCGCGGTCGGGGCGCTGGAAGAAGTGCGCGCTCGTCTCCTGCGTGCGGCGGATGGCCGCCGTGTCGCCGCCGACGCGCGAGCCCGCGACCTGCGCCATGAACGAGTAGCGGCGCTGCAGCCAGTAGTGCTGCACGTCGAAGCCGAGCAGCTCCGCGTCGCGGCGCAGGCGCTCGCGCTCCGCCTGCTCGGGCAGGTCGCGCACCGTGAACGTCGTGATGCCGCCGACGCGCGTGTTGCCGCCGCGCAGGTCCCTGCGCAGCCGCCCCATGAAGTAGTTGGTGAGCGGCTCGACCTCCTCGCGCGCGATCGGCCCGTCGGTCGGCGCGCCCGTGGGGACATAGCGCGCCGTCGCGCGGTTGGTGAGCGCGTCCAGCACGCCCACCGTCCAGCCGTTGCGCGTGCGGCCGGTCAGCTTGGCGGCGCCGAGGATCGTCGAGGCGTCGGGCGCGTCGACGTAGTCGGCCTTGCCGTTGACGATGGGCAGCAGCTGCGGCGAGCGGCCGATGCGCCGCGAGTAGAACACGCCGAGGTTCGACACGTTGCTGCAGAAGTAGCAGCTGAAGTTGCCGAAGCTGAACGCGTTGGAGTTGGCGACGAAGAACGGGCGCCGCTCCTGGAAGAACTGCTCGAACGCGCTGAGGTTGACGCGCGCCGGATCGACCTCGACCTGCCCGAAGTCCGGGTTGACGGTCGCGTCGAGCGTCAGGTTGGAGGTGATGTTGACCTTGAAGTCGGCGCCGAGGCGCGCCTTCATCTCGGTGCCGTCGTGGAACGGGTCGCCCGCCGGCGCCGCCGAGTGGCGGCTGCTCGACACGACGTAGGGCACGACCTCCATCTGCCGCGGCTGCTCCTGCAGCGCGAAGCCCTCGAGCGTGCCGAAGTAGGGCGGCCCGCCCGCCTCGTCCGCGCGCCAGAAGGCCCACATGTCCTGCTCGTTGCGGCGGCTGATGGTGCGCCAGATCTGCAGCCCCCACGTCTGCTGCGAGTCGCGCGCGAAGCGCAGCTGCGACAGCGGGATGCGGAACTCGGCCGACCAGCCGGCGGAGTCGACGTGCGCGGCGCCGTCCCACACGGGATCGAACGACGCGTCGCCGTTGAACGAGTCGCCGCGCACGCCGAGCGGGTTGAGCTCGAACCAGACGCGCGTGTTGCGGTCGCGGAACGGGTCGAAGACGAGCGCGATCTTGTCCGACGCGCTGCCGTTGATGAGCTGGTCGCGGCGCGCGAGCAGCGCGCGCACGCCGCCGGGCCCCGCGGCGTCGTGCATGCGCGCGCCGACGTAGAGCGTGGTCGCGTCGTAGAGCACGCGCACCTCGGTGCGCTCCGTGGCGGGCGCGCCCTGGTCGGGGAGCTGCTGGCGGAACCCGGTGATGACCGGCGCCGTCGCCCACGCGGCGTCGTCCAGCCGGCCGTCGACGGCGATGCCGCCCTGGCGGGACGCGGGGCGGCCGCTGGGCCGCGGGTCGTTCTGCGAGCCGACGAGCGGCCGCGTGGTGGTGCCGGTGGTGGTCTGCGCGGCGAGCGTGGCCGGCCGCGCGACGGACAGCGTGGCGCCGGTGCACAGGCCGAGGACGGCCGCGCGGATCGCGGGGCCGTCGAGGGATCGAAGGAGCGGCGACATCGCCGGGAGCGCTGGAGAGAGGATCGGCACCGGCTCCACGTGCCGGCGGGACTTCGACAAGATGAAGTGCCCGACGGTTGGATCGGCGCGCCGGTTTCGCCGCGCGCGGTCAACGTCTCGTCAAGCGCCGTTCATGACTCCGTCGTCACTGCGTCGTCAGCCCCAGCACGCGCGCCGCGTAGTCCACGCCCGCGGGCGTCCGCGAGCCGTGCCACGACAGCAGCTCGCCGTCCGCGAGCGCGAAGCGGTCGCGCGGCAGCCCCGTCTCGGCCGCCAGCTCGTCGGCGTGCGCGTCGGTGAACGGGAACGGCTCCGACGACAGCAGCACGACGTCCGGATCGGCGGCGGCGAGCGCCGCGGGCGTGACCTCCGGATAGCGCGCGGCCGCGTCGGCGAAGACGTTGGCGCCGCCGGCCTGCTGCAGCAGCGCGTGCACGAACGTGTCGCCGCTCACCGCCATCCACGGGCGCCGCCAGATGAGGTAGGCCCAGCGCCCCGGCGGCGCGCCGGTCGCGGCGCGCGCGGCGGCGGCCGCGCGCCCGCGCGGGCTCCGCGTCTCGATGTCGGGGGCGCTCGACTCGGCGGCATCGCGCGCGTCGAGCGCCGCGCCGAGGTCGCGCACCATCGCCGCGGTGCCGGCGGCGTCGCGCGGGAAGCTCACGTGCAGCGGGATCCCCGCCGCGGCGAGCGCCTCGGCGTCCTCGCGCCGGTTCTCCTCCTCGTTCAGCAGCACGAGGTCGGGCGCCAGCTCGACGATGCGCGCGAGCTTGGGGTTCTTGGTGCCGCCGACCTTCTCGAC